>NZ_JTEO01000004.1:300000-600000 GCF_024500045.1 Methanolobus chelungpuianus | reverse complement strand
TTCTGCAAAACGCGAGATAGAGTATGCAGGAAAGATATGCGATCACTTCGGGATATTTCTAAAGGTCATCGACCTTCCCTGGCTGGCAGGGGTCACGAAGACTTCCCTTGTCAATACCGCCAGCGATGTTCCAGTGATGTCTCCTGAGAAGATATCTGATGATGCCGATCCTTCAATAACCCTCGAATCTGCAAAGAACGTATGGGTGCCTAACCGCAATGGTGCATTGATAAATATCGCAGCCAGCTTTGCAGAGAGCATGGGATGCGATCACGTTATTGTAGGCTTTAACAGGGAAGAGGCAGCAACCTTCCCAGACAACTCCACGGACTTCATCGAGGCTATCAATAACTCGCTTTCATACTCTACCCTTAATAAAGTAAAAGTCCTGGCTCCGCTCATTGGCCTGGATAAAAAGGGCATAGTCCGGAAAGCAATCGAATCCAGGGCTCCTCTGGAGTACAGCTGGAGCTGTTATCATGGCGGAGAAGTGCCATGTGGCGTATGTGAGAGCTGCGTCAGAAGGCAACGCGCCTTCGATGAGGCCGGTATTGCAGACCCTTTGCTTGTGAAGCTTGGCGTTAACCGGGGCCAGAAGAACAGGTAATTGAAAAGGTCTTACAGATACCCTGTAACAATTGATCAGTGATATAATGGAATGTATAGTACTTGACAAGAGACTGGATTATGACGGAAGCCAGATTTCCTCCCTGTGGGCCTACAACCTGGCAGATGTGCAGGCAGACTCCATTATTGCTTTCAGGGGAGCCTGCGACGTCAGAACAGAGCACATGATAGACCTTGAAGATAAGAAGCAGGGAGATATTATAGTCTCCACCGACATGCTCCATTTCATTATCGAGCATTTCGATTCCGCGGACCTGAAACTGGTTTATGCAAGACAGCGGCTGTTCACATCGATAGTCCGGGAAGTGCTCTCCGGCAGGCATTCGGGAATCACCCGCAACGGGGACGATCTTTTCATCGGCACAAAAAAGCTCACTATTTCAATAGCCAGCACGTCGGCAGTATCCCAGAAGATACACTTCGGGATAAACGTGGTGCACGACTATTACGGAAGCCTTGAGGATATTGGCATCTCAGGGGAAGGAGTGGCAACGGTGCTGCGGGAGATCGCGGAGGCCTACGTGCGTGAGTTCGATGACATAGAGAAGGACCTGCGCAAGTCCAGGCCCCTGGATGTGATCAGATGAATGCCGGCCCGCTGACCGCAAGTACGACTGCTGATATCGATGCAAATGTCAGCGAAGTGTTCTGTTCCGTGCAGGGGGAGGGGCCATATGTAGGAGTAAGGCAGGCTTTCGTGCGCTTCACAGGATGCAATCTCAGATGTTCTTACTGTGATACGCCTGTCGGGAAAGAAGAATCGTGCAGATTTGAGGAGATCCCGGGTTCAGGAGTATTCAGCCAGCCGGATAATCCCTTATCTGTCACCGACATTGCCAGGATGGTGAGTTCATACGGGAAGATACATTCGGTATCCCTCACCGGAGGCGAGCCCTTAATGCATGCGGGTTTCATATCCGGGCTCGAACTTGCAAGCCCTCTCTACCTGGAATCCAATATGACTCTGCCTCAGATGGCTAAGAGGATCAAGGATAAGGTCTCCTATGTGGCAGGGGACGTAAAGCTGCTGCCTCCTTCGGCTGTGGACGACATGGACCTGCACCTCGAGAATACGATAGAATGCTTCAGGACCTTGAAAGCCACCAGGGACAGGGACTGCTTCTGCAAGGTGGTTGTGACAAAGGACACGGCAGCCGATGATGTGGAAGGCATGATCGGTGCCATCGCAGGATATATATCCTGTGCGGTGCTCCAGCCTGTTTCACAAAAAGAGCTTCTTCCGGAGCCGGGCTACCTGCTAGGCCTGCAGGAAAGAATGCTCGATCATGTTAATACAAGAATAATACCCCAGACCCATAAAATGTGGGGGTGCCTTTAATGAAGATGAGATTAGGAATCGTTGACTATATTGACAGTGCCCACTACCTGCCGGGACACGGGAAGTGCGGAAAAGTGCACGGACACACCTACAAGGTGGAGGTCGTGATCGAAGGTGAGAAAACAGAGAACGGGATGGTCATGGACTTCTATGATATCAAAAAGACAGTTAAAGAGGTCCTGGCAGAATACGATCATGTGCTGCTCAACGACATACTGGACTTCCCTAGTGTGGAGAACATGTGTGAGCACGTGCATGCACGCCTGTCCACAAGGCTCCCGTACCCAGTCTCACTTAAGATATGGGAAGGCCAGGGCAAGTGGTGCGAGATAAGTCCCTGAGATCGGATTTTAACTGTGCCGATACAAAACTTTATCAATGGGTTTATGCTTAAACTGACATGAATTTACAGGAGCTGCCAAGGAGCTGTAAATATGAATGATACAGATTCGGATACATGCGACATACAAGTCTCAAAGGGCGAGGATATGAAGAGGATCATCGCCGAGCATCCCTGTTATTCCAAGGATGCACAGCATAAGTATGGAAGAATTCACCTTGCAGTAGCTCCAAAATGTAATATCCAGTGCAACTATTGCGACCGTAAGTTCGATTGTGTCAATGAGAGCCGGCCTGGTGTCACAAGCGAGGTGCTCAGTCCGCAGGAAGCCCTTGAGAAGACCAGGCAGGTGCTTAAGGAGTATCCTTTCATCAAGGTAGTGGCCGTGGCAGGCCCGGGCGACCCGCTGGCAAACGACGAGACCTTTGAGACACTGAGCCTCATAAAGGAAGAGTTCCCTGATGTGACATTATGTCTGAGCACAAACGGGCTCGTGCTTCCGGAAAAGCTTCCTGATATCATCAAGTCCGGCGTCACAACCCTTACAGTGACCCTCAATGCCATCGACCCGGAGATCCAGGCGAAGATAGTGGATCATATCCGCTATCAAGGCAAGGTCTACAGGGGTCTTGAAGCAGCTGAGATCATGGTAAGGAACCAGCTTGAAGGTATCAGGGCAGCAGTGGGTGCAGGGCTTGTCATCAAGATAAATACCGTGCTGATACCGGGCATCAATGACAGGCATGTGGTGGAAGTTGCAAAGAAGATGAACGAGCTTGGAGTTTACATCATGAATGTCATGCCGCTGATCTGCCAGGCAAGGTTCGCAGACATGGAACCACCTTCCCCTGCCTACAGGCAGGAGGTTCAGAACTCCTGCGAGCCATATGTGCAGCAGATGAGACACTGCCGCCAGTGCAGGTCTGATGCTTTCGGGCTTCTCGGAAAGGACCTTTCCCAGATGAGCGAGGAACGCAGGAACCTCATAAAGATGGAGATGAAGAAGGGCGAAGTGTCAGGAAAGGAATAATTCCCGACATGTATCCCAGACAGAGATTAGATCAAAGTATTGATCAAGCTGTTTTTATCGCTGCAGGTGTTCAGTTGGATCTGGAAAAACTAGCACAGAGCATCAGGACCTTTGAAGGTGTGACCCGCAAGAAACCAATCGCAGATATCGTGCGTATCTTTGAGGCCGTACGCAGCGAATATGAGGGGTCCGTTGTTGACTTCGGTGACGATGCCGCAGTCATTGACATCGGCACGGATGATGTCATCCTGTTCGCAGCCGATGGCATCTGGGGCAGGATCATCAACAAGAGCCCGTGGTGGGCGGGCTATACTTCCGTTGTGGTCAATGTCAATGATATCTCGGCCATGGGCGGGAGGCCTCTGGCAATGGTCAATGTCATGTCTTCAGGCGATATGCAGTCCACCAGGGAGATCATGGAGGGCATCCGGGACGGGATAAAGAAGTTCGGCGTACCCATGGTGGGAGGACACATGCACCCCGACACCCCATATGATTCCCTTGCTGTGGCCATCATAGGTATTGCGAAAAAGGATAGCGTGATACGCAGCGACACTGCAAGGCCGGACGACGTCATTATTGCAGCTTATGATATGGACGGCAGGGTTGGGAAGAACTCTCCCTACAGCTGGGATACGACCTCCTTCAAGGAGCCTGCCATAGTGCGTGAAAGGTTCATGGTGATGCAGGAGATCGGTGAGAAAAAGCTGGCCACTGCAGGAAAGGATATCAGCAACCCTGGAACCATAGGCACCCTGGGTATGCTCTGCGAGGTCAGCAAGGTAGGAGCATCCGTGGACCTGAACAGCATCCCATGTCCTGAGAATGTGGACTTTGAGCAATGGCTCAAAATATATCCGGCTACAGGTTACATCCTGACAGCAAGACCGGAGAATGCCGGAGAATGTATCCGCGTGTTCGAAAAAGCAGGCATCAGGGCTTCAGTCATCGGGACAATCGAAGCCACGCGTAAACTGGATATCCTCAACGGCGACTGCAGGGCAACAGTCTTTGATTTCATGAAGGATGAAATAACAGGAATTGATATATGAATTACTGCCCGAAGGTCAATGGATAAAAAAAAGGAAGCATACTTATTTATCGCCGTTGACCCATGCTTCAAGTTCATCATGCAGGAACTTCTCGGCGGCCTGGACAACTTCAAGCGTTCCGCGCAGTACTATGAGTTCCCTTTCATCGCATTCGACGATATTGACCTTTATTTTCCTCTGGAGAGGTTCAAGGTCGAACTCCTCCACCAGGTCATAAACTATGTATGAGGGGGTGCCTGGAGGTATTATAAGATCGTACAGGCCTTCCAGCTCGCCTGCTTCAGTATCGCCTTCAGCTTCGTCTTTGATCCGTTCCAGGTCTTCGATCTGTAATTTTCTTACCAACGTTATCACCTTTGACTGATGGTTGATGGCATGCGGCAGATAAATAATGTTCGCTGCATGATCACAGACTGCCTGTGATCCATTCTGCCATGTCAGCGGATATATCCGTCCTATATAGATAGAGATTTCTTTAATGTGCCCTTTCATATAATCAGGAAGGATTCTGATGAGATTGATAGGCCTATCTGATACAATTGGGCAGATCCGGGTGGAATTTGCAGGCTGCAATATGAAATGTCCTTATTGCGTGCACATACACCAGCCGTTCAAGGAATGGTCCGTTGACGAAGTAACCGACTTTGCAAGAAGGTCGACCACTGAGAATGTCTATCTGGGAGGGGCTGAGCCTACATTACAGAAAGAGCTGCTGCCTTTGCTTGAAGCCCTTCACGGCATTGGCAAACATGTCATACTGAAATCCAATGGCATGAAGCCGGATGTGCTCGAGAGTGCCCTGCCCTTCGTGGAAGGCTTTGTGCTTGAGATCAAGGCACCCCTGGATGATGTGCCGGGCATCATGAAGCTTACAGGGATGTCCGGGGAGCGCAGTATAAAGTATGTGGAACTGCTGCGCAGGTCCCTGGAGATTGCGAAGGGGAAATGGCTCAGGGTGTGGATACGTGTCATACCCGAGTTCATAAATACAGAGACCGTACCTCGCATCCTGCCGGATGTGGAGGGAGCATCAGAAGTCATGCTCTACCAGTTCATGAGCAATCCTGATTTCGACCTGCCTTTCATGGGCCACGAGGAGCCGACCCCATCATGGGCCGAGTTAAAGGAACTGGGAGATATGGTGATCGAAAAAGTGCCGCAGGTGCGCCTTGTGGGAGAAAAGGGAAAGACCCTGATGAAAAAGTGATCTTCCCTTTAGATGCAAAACAGGATATGCTTACGCACTATCCTGTTCAAAGTCCCCTCCATTGTCAAAGAGCATCCGGTTCTCCTGATCTTCCAGGTAAAGGATGAGCTGCCCTTCTTCAGTGGCTGCTGAAGTCACATTATTAAGGGATGCGAGATACTGGCTGTCCAGTGAGTCTTCCCCGCATGCAACAAGCGTCATCACGCCGGGCTCCAGTGTCAGGCTCTCCCCTTCAAGTGTATAGTTGCCGCTTCCTGTGTTACAGTCAGCCCTGAAATAATAAATACCGTCCTCTGAGAACACAAGATAATAGTTCTCCGGACCAGGAACCAGCAGCTGGTCTGCAGGCATCGGTCCGCTCAGTTCGGCCCATTGCCATTCAGTTCCGATTATGCTGTCTATGTTCTCCTCAGATATCATCACGGCATCTGTCCCCGTGCCTCCGTTTTCAGGCGTCGTGTTTCCGTCGATACCAGTGTCGTTCTCCTCTTCCGGGGGTGTTTCAGTGCAGCCGAGCGTAAATACGGAAAAGGTCAGCAGGGCGCACACTACAGTTAAAGTCCATATATATGTCTTTCTTTTCATCTGATCTCTCCTCCAGGGGATGTCACGCAATCCTGTAACAGCAATCTGCAGTAAAGAGTGCACGAATAAATGAGATAATGGTTTCAATGACCGGGCTCTCCCTGGCAGGTTTCCGCTTTTCAGATATGCTGCTCTCATCCCCACTCCTTCGGAAGATAAACCTTACCACGCGAATGGCTTCCGGCAAACACTCCCATGTCCCCGGGACCACTAGTAAAAAAGATATTGCCCTTTCCAGATTAATCTTTCGAAAATGATATACCTTTGGCAATCCAATCCCCTGTATAAAGGACAGCCCGGACACTTAGATTATAATGTTAAATATCCACCGGTACATTTATTCGCTTTAAGCCGGTAATATGAGTTGATAGAAATGCAGGAATACAAGTTAAAAAGAGGATTTGCACCCGATATTGGCAGGATAGAGGAGTGCCTGAAGGAAACATTCCCTTCCGAGATCAGACATGACGGCGAGAAACTCACTACTTCATACGGCATACTGAAGACCCTTACAGTATGGATAGAAGGAAAGAAGCTGGCTGTTGATACCTTATCCGATACATCGATCAGGGACGATAACCTTATACTTGATTCCAACAAGCGTTTCAGGGATTTCCTTTTGAAGGCCACCGGTTATACTGCAAAGGAACGCCTGCAGCAGGCAAAGAAGGAAGTTTCGGAGTAAACGGGGCCGGGCCTCTTCCGGCATCATATTTCATATTTCTCCCGGTTGGTCGAACATGGATTTCATTGAAAAACTGAAGAGTTTTGATATCCCTACATGCCTTAGAGTGTGTGCCGGCACAGACGGCTCCGTGACCTTCCTGCTGGAGATCATGACCAGGCATCTTACCGCGGTCGTGACAGAATACCAGCATGTTATCCCTGCAGACGAGCGCATGGCGGAGATATTCGATGTTAAGGTTGGCTCGAAGATCAACGACCGCGTGGTGACACTGATCTCGGGAAACGTCCCATACGTGTACGCCCGCTCACTCTCCCCCCTGGAAAAAATGCCCGAAGGCGTGCGCTGCGATATGATGAAGGCCGATATCCCTATAGGAAGGATTCTCCGAGACCACAATATCGAGACCCGCCGGGACTTCGAGAGCATCGAGCTTACTAATGATGAAACGCTGTTCGGTGCGGCCAGGGTCCTCTCCCGTTCCTATCGCATCGTCCATCATAATGGCGTTCTCATGTGGATAAACGAGCGTTTTCCTGCAGATTCCCGCTGGTGCTTATAAAGCACCCTCTCTCCCAACCGAAAACTTATTAATCGATTCTGTATATTATGAGCTCGCACCCCCAACACTCATTCTGTGCCTCGATGGCTTAGGGGTATAGCGCGTCCTTGGTAAGGACGAGGCCGCGGGTTCAAATCCCGCTCGAGGCTCTTAAAATTTTTTTTAAAGTCTACTAATCCGTTTCATAGTGTTTTGATGTTTACTTAGCATTTTATCTATGCTAATTGTAATATTGTTACCTGTTACCCACATGAGTACCTTATGCCACTATGCGATTCTCATGTACGTTGAATCCTCTACACATGTGGGAAACTCCGTTGCACTTTTTGGTACGGTTTGAGTTTTGCCGGTTCATCCCACGTATGTGGGGAACTCTGAAGCATTCTTTTTGAGGGATTAAGATGCAGCGGTTCATCCCCACGTATGTGGGGAACTCTATTCAGTCTCATGATGTTGGTGGAATGGCATCGGTTCATCCCCACGTATGTGGGGAACTCCCGAGTCTCTTGATTTCTGACCGAGGAATCCTCGGTTCATCCCCACGTATGTGGGGAACTCTACATCCGCCTCCTGGGGCTCACTCAGTACCGCGGTTCATCCCCACGTATGTGGGGAACTCTGTTCAAATTGATATCTGAACACAAATTGAAGCGGTTCATCCCCACGTATGTGGGGAACTCCTGACAGGTCCAGAGAACTGGAACACATATTCCGGTTCATCCCCACGTATGTGGGGAACTCTTTTTCCTCCTATCCCCTCAAACTCTCAAAGCCGGTTCATCCCCACGTATGTGGGGAACTCAGATGTCTATGGCTTCTCCCCTGGAATCTCCTCGGTTCATCCCCACGTATGTGGGGAACTCGCCAGTGCCAGGAATCCCAGCAAAGCATATTTCGGTTCATCCCCACGTATGTGGGGAACTCAGGTTCGCATATGCTGCAGATCTCGCAGCCTGCGGTTCATCCCCACGTATGTGGGGAACTCTCGTCTATCTTCCATCTTATGTCCTTTCGGACCGGTTCATCCCCACGTATGTGGGGAACTCAGACTCCCTAAAACTACAAAGTGCATTCAAATCGGTTCATCCCCACGTATGTGGGGAACTCTCTTGGAAAGCCTACGTTGTATTTTCTCCACACGGTTCATCCCCACGTATGTGGGGAACTCTACATATTGCGGTGATGTAAAATATGTGGTTACGGTTCATCCCCACGTATGTGGGGAACTCGGCTATACAGTCATATTTTAGGTATTTAACGACGGTTCATCCCCACGTATGTGGGGAACTCTGTCATGCCTCCGGTAGGTTTGAACTGAACAGCGGTTCATCCCCACGTATGTGGGGAACTCGCTCTGCGCAGTGCCGATAGTGTATCGCATGCCGGTTCATCCCCACGTATGTGGGGAACTCACATCATTCGGGTTAGAAGAAGCTCCTGTCAACGGTTCATCCCCACGTATGTGGGGAACTCTTGAATACCCCCAGGATATCGAATAATACGGCCGGTTCATCCCCACGTATGTGGGGAACTCTAAGTTCTCCAGGGCCCTGGATGCTGTGGCCTCGGTTCATCCCCACGTATGTGGGGAACTCACTCCCCAACCGTCAGAAGTACATTAGTATCTCGGTTCATCCCCACGTATGTGGGGAACTCGTGATCTTGCATTGCAGGATACCAAGTTTACCCGGTTCATCCCCACGTATGTGGGGAACTCTCCTGGGGGCGAAGGGTTCCGGCAAAAGTGTTCGGTTCATCCCCACGTATGTGGGGAACTCTTCCCCCCGTTATGTGCGTATAATGTTGTTCTCGGTTCATCCCCACGTATGTGGGGAACTCTTGTACATTGATGTAACCGGAGTCGGCCACATCGGTTCATCCCCACGTATGTGGGGAACTCTGCCAGATTGCCGAGTGCGTAAACGTAACGGACGGTTCATCCCCACGTATGTGGGGAACTCACAATCCGAGAAACAAAGTTATCGATGATGCTCGGTTCATCCCCACGTATGTGGGGAACTCTTTTGGCACATCCGGCCAGTGCTTGCAAAGAACGGTTCATCCCCACGTATGTGGGGAACTCGTATTCTGTTTCAATTGAAACGTTACAAAATACGGTTCATCCCCACGTATGTGGGGAACTCGGTTCAAGTTCTGGTCAAAGCCAGGGGGATTCCGGTTCATCCCCACGTATGTGGGGAACTCGCCCGATCCGGTGGTTCCTCGTCCTGTCGATGCGGTTCATCCCCACGTATGTGGGGAACTCCAAAGGTCAATGATATCTGTATCCTCAAGGAGCGGTTCATCCCCACGTATGTGGGGAACTCATATCGTAAATATGGCGTGATATTCGCTAAAACGGTTCATCCCCACGTATGTGGGGAACTCTCAACTAAGCGATTTTCGCTAGATTGATCCTACGGTTCATCCCCACGTATGTGGGGAACTCCGTTTAACAGGTTTAAGAGTGCCTTTAATTACCGGTTCATCCCCACGTATGTGGGGAACTCTGTCCCGCCACACTCCACGCAGGTGCTTATTTCGGTTCATCCCCACGTATGTGGGGAACTCCTTCCGGATCTCAGCTGAAATGTCAGCATAGCCGGTTCATCCCCACGTATGTGGGGAACTCTTTGGGAGGGCATAACAATGTTCGATATCTTACGGTTCATCCCCACGTATGTGGGGAACTCATCTTTGCGGAGGGCGCATTGGTCCAGTACACCGGTTCATCCCCACGTATGTGGGGAACTCCCTCCCGCTACTCCCCCGAGCATGGCGGCTACCGGTTCATCCCCACGTATGTGGGGAACTCTTGGTAGAAGAAAGAATAACGCCACCACAGAACGGTTCATCCCCACGTATGTGGGGAACTCTTGCCAAATCCACGCCTTTCGAGGTGGCTGGCCGGTTCATCCCCACGTATGTGGGGAACTCTCTTCCGCAGTTGTGATCTTGTTTATAAGGTCCGGTTCATCCCCACGTATGTGGGGAACTCATCAGACTCATAGTTTAATGTGATGACTCCAGCGGTTCATCCCCACGTATGTGGGGAACTCATGTGACATCATATTCAGCATCACCGCCATCTCGGTTCATCCCCACGTATGTGGGGAACTCAGATACACTCCGGTAGTACCGTAGACCTGAATCGGTTCATCCCCACGTATGTGGGGAACTCCCATTCCGGGCCTGGGTCATCGAGGATATGGCCGGTTCATCCCCACGTATGTGGGGAACTCCACATGTACGTGAGTACCAGTACAGCTGCTGTCGGTTCATCCCCACGTATGTGGGGAACTCTCTCCTCTTATGTATTTCTTGTATTCCTCTTGCGGTTCATCCCCACGTATGTGGGGAACTCTGTGTCTCTTATATTCCTTTAAAGAGGAAAAAGGTTGCTGCTTTCATTGGGCAAATAGTTTATTCTAAAAACTATACTTAGCAAGTGAAGCACTCTAAAAATGCACGATGTTGGCATAGCAATCTCCTTATTCACTAGTATCTGGTAAAAAGGATATTAACTTTATTCCATCCATCTCTTTGGGAATGCGTCGGCTTTCACCCATTGTAAGGAAATCAAAACCTGTTTCATTAGGAGAACTCCAGAGTACAACAGCGTTCCCATCCTCTAATCCTTCTTCTATGTTCTGGACTATCATTTCCCGTACCTTCACGGAATAATCTCCCACATAAACACCAGCACGGACTTCAAGGAGCCAGACTGCCAGACGACCTCGTAATCTGTCAGGTGCATTTTCAAGTACGATGACCAACATCACCAATGCTCCTTTCATTTGGTATTGCAGGAGGTACTGATTCTTCTGGTGCATCAGGTATTTCTATTCCACCCGCAGAGAGGACTTCTTCGATAGTTGGGATGATTTTCTTGAGTAAGCGTGTTTCTCTAAAAGCATCCCTGCAGGCAAGTCTGACAGCTCTTTCGTAATTATTATGCTTCTCTGATGCAATCCTAAAGGCAAGTGGAACCACTGTTTCAAATTTGAATAGATCTGCAATATCGTATACAAAAGATCTGGGTTTCCCTGTGTGAATAAAACCAACAGCTGGAGAATATCCAGCAGCTAGGATTGCCGCTTCAGCAACTCCATATATGCATGAAGTTGCCGAGCTCAGACACTTATTTTGCACATCCGCACTATCCCAGTCTTCCGGATCATAACTCCGTCCTTTCCACTCGATCCCATACTGCTGGGCAAACAATTGGTACATTTTCTTTACGCGGACAGCTTCCATTCCACGCATCTGTTCGACACTATAATGGTCAGGTAGGAGCTCATTGAATCTCATCTCATACATTTTGCGAACTACCCTTCTTCTCAGGTCATCATCAAGAGCAAGTTTTGCCTGGTAAAGCAGCCTGTCTGCACGTGCACCGCCAGGTTGTCCGGCGGAGTAGAGTCGAACACCTGCCTCCCCTACCCATATCAGCAAGCAGCCCACTCTGGAAGCAAGAACTACCGCCGCATGCGAAACCCTGGTTCCAGGTTCCAGCATCAAACATGCAATTCCTCCAACCGGTATATGGGAACGCACGCCTGTCTTGTCAATGATAACAAAAGCTCCGTCCACAACGTCAAGTTCACCCTTTTCAAGGAAGAGCAGCGAAAAGCGCTCTTTTATGGCTATGGGTTTTAGTTTTGGAAGCATTTAATTAACACCCTATCCATGTGAATCAAATTCTGGCAAGAGTCAAAAGACCACAACCAAAAGATTTAGCAGGACCGACTCCGTTTGAGATTTTAGCGGTTAATAATTCCGGCTCTTCTACAGTAAGAGTTCCTAAGAAAGTTACAGTTTGAATCTTACCAATATGCTTGTCACCAGGTTTATTCTTATAAAAATGAAGTAAGTCCTTTTTAATCAACTCAACTGAATCAACCTCAGCACTACCCACTAACTGTCTTTTTAACCATGCTACTATTTCGTCATCATGAATCACAGGTACCCTTACTTTGCCTTGATTTTCGGTCTTTCCATCTTTGTCATTGATTTTTTTAGTTGGATTCGCACACAACATGAATCTATAGCTATTCCCGGCTTTTAAATCAAAATGAACCTCCTTTGGTTCTTTTAACATAATTAGTTCACCGGATGTTGCTTGTGGCTGAGAGATAGACTGCAACAAAATGTGTTGCTCACATTTTTGTCTGGTGCTCTCAATTCTAAATAAAAAAGAACGTTCATCATTGACTTTATCCGGGAACAGTTGCCATATTATCTTATGCAATTGATATGGATCTACCGGTTTATTGGATTTGAGCAACCACTTACTAAAGTACATGTTCATCTCCTAGAATATATATTGTCCTGGTAGCAAACTGCCTTACAGGATCTTGAATAGGGACATCGCGAATTTGCATGGGCGATGAGCCTGCTATCTTTTGTTCGCTATACAATGTGCCTTGCTTTGGTTCTATCTGGTCAAGTGCTTGCTGAATATTTTCAGCTGGCACTATTTTCTCAAATAAAGGCCGATGTATAGGACATGACCGACGCCCTAGAACTGGAGTATAATGTGGTTTTTGAATAGCACTCTTAACCCTTTCCATGATGTAAACCGCATCATCCCTAAAGCCTAAAGCTAATGTAAATTCGGCATCGCATAGATACTCGCGATAAGAAATAATTGCATCAGACCTTGGGCTTCCATCAACTTTGCGGGCATCAAGGACAGTATGATAGTCTGTCAATTTTTGCATCCTTAATGGCTTTTCCTCAATACGGCCAAAATGTTCTGTTTTGAGCTTACGGCGGTCAGCCCTTACGATAAACTCAAAACTGGCGTTTAAATCTGCCCGGCTTTGGATATCCGATCTGTCTATACCCAGACAAGCTCCCAGTAAACCTACAACTGCACTGCGGGTCGGAAATATATGGCTTGGGCGATAATCCTCAAAAGTATGCCCACCCCATGACTGCATTGCACCCTGCAACTTAATTATCAAATATTCTTGCATGGCTCATTTCCCAATTTTTTACCATCATTTTTTATCCATTCTTCTAATTCCGAAAGTTTAGACATTTTTGGTATTTTAGTCTCGGTTTTAGACTCTTCATTTGTTTCGGTCTTAGCCTCTTCATTTTTATGTTTCAATTCACAATCTATCGTACTAAAAAAAGACTGTATATCATTTTGTATTCCATAAGCACTTGAAATGGACTTATGATAATTCAATAAGGCCTCAATTGATGGTTTCATGAGTCCTTCTTTTTTAGCCTTAACAGGATTTTCGAAGGCATTTGCTAGTGAGATTGGTTGGTCACTAAAACTAACAAGTGCAAAGTCCGCAAGATTAAAAGCTGCAAAAGCATTCTGTTTGGCAGATGGTACGACCGTTGCCAGCATGTGCAGGACGTGTGAAGCAATATCTAATGCCTGTTTGCGGTCTAAATCGCCTAGATTTTCTTGAAGTTGTCTGAGATTTAAGCTCGCATAACGATAGAACACACCCGAGCTGAATTCGGTTGTATCCAAGTGAGCAGAACCGGTTTCTCCAGTTTCCTGGTTCAGATCATCAACTGCAGTGAACCAATCTATGTCGGTATCTACTGTGTGTGTTGTGATTGCATGTGCAACTGCAAGAGAAGCATCTACAATAGTCATTATCCCTGAAGTAGCCATTCTTCCGGATAAGGCAATGTCCTGACCATTTTGTAATGCTTCACGGAACAGCTTGACTTTTGTCTTATCATCCAGAAGCTTCTTTTTATCTGTTGCATTTTTCCATTCTTTTTCAAATTCCTTCTCGTCCGGGAATTGTCCCTGCAATTGTTGATATAAATGGCAGTATTGTTCCACTTCAGACACAGTCCATGCTGCGACTGCACCAGACTGAGTGTTCTCTTTGATCTCCGGTTCACCAGAAATCAGCGACATGACAGATTTTACCAAGTTTTCATCATATTTGTCTTGCAAAGCTTTTACGTACTTTGCTGTTAATTTTCCTAATTGCCTGGTTCGATCACTTGGCTTTCCAATGTGGTTTTCATAGTAGTCTGAATGTCTCATAGCCCTCTTCAAACTCTGACTGGATATTCGAGTTCTTTTTACTCCGCCAAATACAGCGGTTTTTTGCATGTTCATGTCATCCCGGTTAAGATTGGATGGACTGTGCGAAATCAAAATGTGGTAGTTGACGTAATTCTTTTCATCCATGATTTATTCCTCTTCTTTCATATAAACAAAGAAACTTTGAACCAGTTGTTTTTTTGATTTTTCTCCCCAATAGAACAGGCTTTTACCAAATACATCCCAATCGATGCTGCTTAACTTAGCTTGTTGAACAGCACGACGTAATTGGATCAAATCATTTGGTGAACTCGAACGTACAATCTGAAAAATCCGCTTTTCACTTATTTTTGCATCACTGAGTTGCCTGCCTAAAGGCTTGGTATTTTCACTATGCTTTTCAGCAAATGGCAAAAGGAAAGCTACGCGTGCCAGCTGTCTTATTTCTCCTGGATTGTGATATCTTATAAGATGGTAAAATGCTGGCAAACATTCCAAGTCTTCAGGATTTGAAGCACGCCTTATTTCGGTACGTTGCCCATTATCCATCGTTTCCCAGAAACGTTGATGAAGTTCAGTAAACTTTTCCATATGTGTAACCCCATATTTTCTTCATATTCTTCAATTAGTTATTTTCTCCGATTTTCATAAGGTTCCTAGTTAGTGTTCTACGACCAGCAACAACCGCTTTTAGCAATTTAGGGTCATGTTCGTAGGGCAAAAAAATAGTATCATATGTGACCATAGCCAATTGAGTAAAATGGTTTTTGTAGTTTGATACTTCATTAACATCTAACTTTCTCATTATACTATGGAAAACTGACTCTGAACCTGCAAAATAATGCTTTTTCGTTTGCTCTTTCAATTTTTTCATTAGATTAGAGTCTTGTTCTCTATTTCGCACAGTCCGGATTTCGTTTAATTCTTTCCCAAATGAGTAAACTGCATAATCAAGTGCCTTTTGAGCATCTAAACCATAGGAAATTAACATATTCATTTCTGCTATCTGAGCTTCCCAACCAGAAGAGATTCCATATAACTCATGTTTTCTGGCGGCTAGACTTTCTTGAGAACCACCTTTGACATATCCACCCACAACTAAATTTATTGTTTTTCCACGACCAATCACTTGTTCATAGTGCGATACAACCAAAGCCCTGCTTGCTCCTTCTTGCCCGGCATTTTTGGTATAAAAGTAGCTTAGCATTTCAGTCCAGACTGGATAGTCTCTTCTTAAAGACAAAAATGGTTTTTTGCTGGATTTGTTTTCTTTAAAAGCAATTTCATCAATTGGTGTATGTGGATGTTTCCAAAATCCTTCAAAATAACTCATTCCAGGATTCGTTAAAAATCCAGATAATTGCTGCTTCTCATCAACGAATAACTTTATTTTAGCAGGTTGCCAAAAGAGCCCTCTTAATAAACCAATACTTTGGGCACTCTCTGGCTTATTTTTGTCAAAGGAAGGAAGAACTACCCACGTTGGATTATTATTCTTGTTTCCATCAAAAAGCGAAGTATTTTGCTGCAAAAACTCTTTGTTAAGTACATTGGCCCAAATGGATTTTCTCAAGTTACTATCTTGTATCAATGTGGTTGATGGCATAGAGCCTTTTAAACCGACTGCAAATTTCGAACCACCTAAACTAAAACCATTTGTAGCCTGCTGAAAAATTGCAATCGCAACTTCCCCATACCATGTATTATTGATTTCATCCACAGTATTAAAAAATGCTTTTGAGGAAGGGGAATCACTGGTAATTTCAGGTAAACCTACGAATAATTTCTGGAACGATGTCCAGTTTTTGGGAGTATTGCCTTTTGAATTCTCATCTTTAGCCTTTACATCTGCACACTGCATAAATGGATACTCAGGATGCAATAAATCGAACCATTCCATAAATGGCAATATTCCCTTCTCATAATCCGCCTCTTTCATCGGTTTGCTATAAGAAGCAAACAAATCATCTTCATCATCTGGCATGAAGACAACTTGCACAATGCAAACTATCAGTTGCAAAGCAGCCATTTCCATATCATCGCGGGATAGACAGAGCTGCCATTCTTCATCGTTACAAAGCAAACGTTTCAGGCTGATAGTCTCAAAATGCCCTTGCTTTTGAACTGGAATCCATTCCTCGGTAAGTAAATTAAAACCCGTCATTTTTTAACCTTCTGCAAACCTCTGTCCTGAGTATAAAGTAAGTAACCACCATCATAGTCAAAACGCCATCCTTCATTTGTTTTCACCATAGATAAGTAATGTAATCTATCCTGGCTTTTAGGTAGTACGGACCTCCAAAAATTGCTGTCCGGAACTCCCAGACTGTTTTGGCTCAACAGCTCACGATCAAACTTATCATTGGGTTTGGGAACAGGGATACCATCCAAAAAGTGTTTAACTCCACCGTCTTCAGTCACCGGGATCACACTTAGATTCATTTTCCCTTCTCTGGTGAGCGCATTTGCATTGCCTTCAGAGTCCATAAAGTAAGTATCGGCCTGAGTTAATCCTTTTGAGATCCATTTACTCGCCCACTCCTCGGTTTCGTATTCTTCATGTAGTTTAGTCAGTGATTCCGGCTCGTTTTCCCATCTGTCCTTAGCATAAACACGTTCGATCAAATCACGATATGCCTCTGGAAACTTTATTGCATTGTTTTGCTCCAACAAGTATTGAGTGCGCCAAAGAACTCTGGTATTTTTATAAATGAGATTGTGAAATCCGTATATTTTCTTTGGATCTTCCGTTAAATCTGCATCGTTGATATTTGGAATTACGATCGTGCATCGTGGCTTTTTATATGACTCCGGCCGTTGCTTTAAATGCCTGTGCAACCTTCCCATACGCTGAAATAGGAGGTCAACCGGACATACAAAAGAAATCATCCAATCAAAATCGATATCCAATGATTGCTCTATTACCTGAGTTCCAACCAATATCCTACCTCGATCTGAACTTTTTTTGCTGTAATTATCCAATACTGCTTTTTCTTTATTCATTCTGTCACAGTATCGATATCTTGAATGGAAAATATCAACTGGAACAGAAGTCATTTCACTGAGGCGATGCGCATACTTTTGTGCATCATCAACTAAATTGCAAACAATGCCGACTTTAGCTCCCTCTTGTGCTGCTTTAACTATCCGCTTAAGTTGTTCAACGGATATTGAGCAATCATTTGTCTTCCACAATTCGATTTCAACAGTTTTTTCCTGAACACAATCCCAAGTCTCTAATGCAAACGTATGAACATCGTCATCTGTTGCCTGTAGTATCAATGGATATCCCTTTTCATTTATCACTGCATCAGTACCCCAAGCACTACACAATGATTGCTTTTGGTATGCCGGAAGGGTCGCAGATAATAGAATAACGCTACCTCCAGCTTGTTTCTGCTGTTTGATAACTGCTTCCAAAATACCATACATGTAAGCATCATAGGCATGGATTTCATCAATGATCAAGACACCTTTTCCAATCCCAAAACTCCGAACAAAATAATGCCTTAACGGTCTTATTGCCGAAAGCATGACCTGATCCACAGTTGTTACAGCAATTTGTCCTAAAAAAGCACGTTTCCTACTGGAAGACAACCATTCACTACACTGTGCCCCGGCTTCAAAATCACCTTGAAGACTGATAGATTGCTTGTGCTTTTCAATCATTCTTTTGAAGTGTTTATTTGAGTCCCGCTTCCCGTGTGCAAGGATAATGTTATCATTGCTTTCGAATATTCTACCGGCAACAGCTTCCAGTCGCTCCAGCATTGCATTTGCGGTTGCTTGTGTTGGCAAAGCAAAAACTATATTGTCTGCTAAGCTCGCTGCCAATAATTTGGAAGCGTAAGCCAAAGAAGCTTCCGTTTTTCCACTACCGGTATTCGCTTCAATTATGATCAAAGACTGTTCTACTGACAACCTATCGATTAGTGTCTGTGTGTTCTGTGGAGTGTAATCTGGATAAAGGGCCTCCATTCCACCGATAGTAGCTATGTGAGATAACAAGCCAAAGTCATTTAAAGCTTTTAAAGCATTTCTTTCTCGGCTAAGAAAATATTTTTCCAACGATGATTCTTTCTGTTGAAAATCAAAATACTCTCTATTGGAACCCAGCCAATCACAAACGCTACAAAATCCTGCAAGCAACAATGGTGGATTCTTTGTAGGAATATCAACAAAAGTAATACCAGCAGGTTCTAGAAAAATACGGTTCAACTCTTGTATCCAGCTTTGACGAGCAAGACAATCTTTCGATGTTATGGATTCATCAACAAAAGGAGGAAGATTAGGTTCGGTGTTTGTAGGTATTGATCCGTGATGTCCTGCAACCGAAGCAAACCAATTTTGAAGCCACCTTTGTTTTTTGTAATCAACATCTATAAAATATAAGTCTTCACTTTCTAGCACGAACCACTTGTATCCTTCATCGCCGTGGAAATAATCTTTAGTTCTAATGCCTGCAGGCAAACTAGTTTTATAGTTTTCTGTTGCCAGATTCAAATTCTTTATCTGGAATCGGACATCAAATTTACCCAGATCATGTAAGGCAATAAAAAACATTACCCACGCATAAGTTTGTTCTTCGGACAAGCCTGTTTCCTGGGAGAAACTGCGACGTATGGCCGGGCTATGCGCCCACCATTGATCGGCCACTGCTACAACATCCATAGAGTGGTAAGGCAATGGGTGCCAGGATAATTCGTCAGCCTTGCCCCAGTAGTTGTACATTTCTTCCAATGTATTCTCCCTTCCTGCGAATTAAAGATGAAAAAACTTAACTGTAAATAACCAAATTATCTGATATATCAAATATTTAACAACAGCAATATTGTATACCCCTGATATATACTTTGCTATACAGCAATTAAACAATAACACCCCCTAAATTACATACTCCTACATATCCCAAACACAAATATATAGCATCATCAACATATCACTTCCTGATGCCCAATCTTACACTCATCACCACTCTATACACCCTCGACCCCGTGCTTGTCTGCATAACGCGCCTCTCTCCTTCAAAAGTGATAATCATCACAGAAGACGGAGCCGTGGACAAGAAGGTTCAGGCTGAGAATATACTGGAGGCCACCTTCGGGAAAGTAATCGAAATAAAGAAGCTTATCACCTCGCTGTACGATCCGGTGAGGATTGCACAGGACGTGGCGGATGCAATCGAGAAGGAGCACGACCGGGGCAACCAAGTTATACTGAATGTCTCCGGCGGCAGGAAACCACAGGCGTTCGGGACGCTGTTCGGGGCCTATGCGCGCAGTGATATGGTCAAAAGGATCGTCTACGTGACGGAGGAAGACAACTTCATGCTGGAGTTCCCTATCCTGAGCTTCAACATCTCGCCCACCAAGAAGGCCATCCTCGAGCACATAAGGCTCGGGGAGAAGGCGGTCACCGCCATTGCCGCAAAGGTGGGCATCTCCAGGGGGATGGCCTACAACCACATAAGGGAGCTTAAGGACATGGGGTATATCTCCGACGAGGACGGCTTCAGCATAACAGACTCGGGCAGACTTGCGGTGATATAATATTGTTTTTCTCACCCCACTATCTGCACATAGAAATTAATCAAATCCATCATCCCATGCTTCTTGGCAGCATTTTAGTCGCTCTTGATAATCCTTCTCTTGCTGCTCGCGTAAGGAAAATTGTTCCCTGACAGACTCGATAAGATCTTCATCCGTATCTGCTGTTACCATTCGTTCAAGGCACTTTCTGAGTTCATCTGCAGAAGGGACGATGCTGATGCTTGAAATACTAGGACATTCATTTCTTGCTTTCTTTGCTTCTACAAGGTAATCCTCATATCTATCGAATTGGGTAGAAAAGAATATTGCTCTTCCCTTTTGCCTTTGTCTTTCAAGTAGAGATAATCTTTTTTCAATTGCCTCGAATGTCATAACTTTAGCGCCTCCAGATCAGCTGGGCGCCTATTCATGTCATTTAGCTCGGTATCCTTCAGGATAGCATTGTGAGCCTGTATGGCATTAACAAGAACACTGAGGTATTGAACTGTATCTCCCTCCGTGGGCCTAAAGCGCTTAGATTTAATTCAAGAGCATCTCCTTGATCATCTTGCTGGAGATATCAAGCAGACGTAAGAGAGCAAGAATTTCTGAAGAGGTTTCATTGACTCTGCTTCTGGTATTCACATATGACATATTTAGGCCTCTGGCACTTATCTTTTACAAAGAGCTTTTTCAACAGTATCATACGTGGAAGGAGCTGTAGGGGTAATCTTTGCATATTTACTAACAACAAATAGTACTATTCGAGGATTATTATCATCTTATTTCTGACAAAATTCGCAGATACTGCTACATAATTTTTACTGATTATCTGCTTTATGAGAAGTATGTTCCCATTCTGCACAGAAATAATACACCTGTTCTTGATTTGGATTGGCATTTTCCAGTACGTAGTCCTCATTTTTAATTGATTTCATGATTGAGGATTCTATATTCGGAAATGTCTATTAATCATTCATTCCCATTCCTATCTTATCATCAGGTACAGGTATATACTCATAAAGATTTAACTGATTTTTAGAGTGACTGCTATCAGTATAAATCTCCAGCCGGTTTTTCAAAAAGAGTACTTTTTAGCAAAAAGCGGGTTTCAATGATCTATTGATTTCTTGTTAAGGCAAATTGGATGAGATAAATTACCAGTTATGATTTTTATTGGCAAAAAGCTACGAGTAAATTCACTAGAAAAACTAAGTCTGTTTACTTCAATGGATTATTAAAGCAATGTCATAGAAATCGGAAATCAAACTACTATCTCATGGACAAAGGATACGATTCCGAAGCCATTCATTCACTAACAAGAGAACAGTTACGATTAATATCTATAATTCCTTACGAAACAGGAAGAAAAAAAGATTAAAGGTGAGTTCTGCAGGAAAATGGCAAAGAGTTTGATGAGGGTTTCTACAGAGCCCTTAGTGTGAACTCTTACTTTGCAAATCCCGGATATCATGATGATGACACTCATTATATTATGCAGTGTAGATATATTTATATAGAATTAGATGTGATTAGGGCTTGCAGGTACAAACACCTGCAGCGCAGGAAACTGCAATGACCAGTTTACATATAGGTACGATATGTAACTCAGCCGGAATCCCGGCAAGAAAAACGGAAAAACGAGTGCAACTGCAAAACGGAATAAGGGCAAAATCCATCCCCTCAGCTTCCCAAAACGTAAATCTTTGCCCTTATCCTAATGCAGCAGCGTGCAAAAAGTGGAGTATGAGCGATTCAACGGGGAATTGCGGCCAGTGGGGCCACGGGTGGGTGGCTTGCGGGACTGGCGGGTGCAATCAGGGGTACATCCCGGTAATGCCGGGATGTACGGGGTTATTGTCAGCATTACGATGGTTAGTTCCCTCCGTTCAAGGAAGTTCCGGTGGTAACATGAGTTACCATCCGGCACCCTTGCTTTCTCAGCCGGCAAGTCAGAGATCTCTTTTCTTTCCGGTCTGCTTCTGACAGAGTTTTGTCTAACAAAACCATAAGGCATATAATCTGGGAACAGTTAATCCCGATTATGAAATACCGGGACAAAGAATTCGAAGAGGAAACCTTTAAAGACATCGATCTTACAGATGCCTCCTTCAGCAACTCAAAGTTCATTGACTGCACCTTTGATAACTGCAACTTATCCAACGTAAATCTGAACAATGCGAGGCTCCAGGATGTCATATTCAAAAAGTGCAAAGTAATGGGCCTGGACTTTTCAAAATGCAACGACTTCCTTCTTGCCATCGGATTTGAGGATTCCCTCATATCTTACTCCGTATTTTCAGACATGGATCTGGAAAACACAAGCTTTGCCGGCTGCCAGGTATATGACTGCGATTTCGTCAACACTAACCTGAAAAACGCAACCTTCGAAGGCGCCGATCTTAAGAACAGCCTCTTCAGGAACACTAACCTAAGCTTCACGTCCTTCAGGAATGCAAAGAACTATGACATTGATCCGAATAATAACTTCCTGAAGAAGACGAAGTTTTCTGTTCCTGAGGTGATCTCACTATTGAAGGGGTATGATATTGAGATTGAGTGAGTATAGGATATTCTCTATCATAAGTCTCCTTCCCCTAACTCCACCTCGCACCCACTTCTCCGGCATCAACAGCACCGCCCGCGCCGCCGCCGTCCTTGAGCTCGAACTCCTCGGGCGCAGTGTTTCTGCGGGAATGTCCGATATCCGATCAGGTAGCACTTACTCTGGCGGAGAATGATTTTCTATGTCGCCCTGTTCATGACAGTTCACACAAGAAAGCATATATTCCCAAAGAAATAATCTTAACATGTCCTTACTTTGTTTGAACTTGGCAAAGTCAGGCAAAACTAAGGGCCTTTGATCTTTTATCCTTGTGGGTAGGTGGTGATATTCTGAGCAAGCAGACTGAAGAGTATCCTGAAGAGACTCTGGATCCGAAAGACTGGAAATCCATGCGCATCCTCGGCCACAGTATCCTTGATGACGCATTGGACTATTTAGAAACGTTAAGGGATCGTCCGATATGGGAGCATGCGCCAACGCATGTGAAAGCCCATTTTGAAGGTCCGCCTCCCGAAGATCCTGAACCTGCCGATGATGTATATCAGGAGTATCTACGGTACATACGCCCTCACCAGCTGGGTAACAGCCATCCTAGGTTCTGGGGCTGGATTGCCGGGTCAGGCACCGTGATGGGCATGTTTGCAGATCTGCTCGCCTCCTCAACGGATGCCGTCAGCGGATCCTTTTCCTACCTCAGCAATAACTACGTCGAACTGCAGGTCATCGAATGGTGCAAAACACTTCTTGGTTATCCCTCCACTGCAAGCGGCCTTATAACCAGCGGCTGTTCAGCTTCAAACTTAATTGGCTTAGCTGTTGCGAGAAACAAGATGGCAGAGTTCGATGTACGCAGCAGGGGAATGCAAAATGCGCCGCAGCAGATGACCATCTACTGTTCGGAAGAAGCCCACTCCTCTGTCCAGAAGGCCGTTGAACTGCTTGGCTTCGGAAAAGACGCAATGCGCCTGATCCCTGTAGATGATTCACTGAGGATTGACCTGGCAGCCCTGAAAGAGGCTATCACGGATGACCGTGAGAATGGCTGTCTGCCGCTGTGCGTCATCGGATGCGCAGGGACGACAAATACAGCCGCCATAGACGATCTCAACGCTCTTGCAGACATATGCGCGGAGGAAAAATGCTGGTTCCATGTTGACGGTGCCTTTGGCGCCTGGGCGGCTATCACTCCCGACTACAAGTATCTCGTAGCAGGAATGGAAAGGGCGGACTCTCTGGCGTTCGATCTGCATAAGTGGATGTACCTGCAGTATCCGATAGGCTGCATCCTGATCAGGAACGCCGGCGAGCACCGCAGTGCGTTCTCCCTGACACCTACCTACCTTGCCCACGGCAAAGGAGAGCGCGGCTTAACAGGCGTCGATGTGAATTGGCTCTCAGACTACGGGTTTGAGCTCTCCCGCGGCTTCCATGCACTCAAGGCTTGGATGACAATCAAGGAGCACGGCACTGCCAGGTACGGGCGGATCATACAGCAGAATATTGACCAGGCACACTACCTTGCCCGTCTGGTTGAGGCTGCTCCGGAACTTGAGTTGGCGGTGCCCGTGTCACTGAACATTGTCAACTTCCGTTACATGCGGCCTGGTCTGGATGAAACGGGCCTGGACAACCTGAACAAGCAGATAGAGATCGAGCTGCAGGAGCAGGGTATAGCTGTCACCTCAACTGTCAGCATAAGGAACAGGAATTACCTGCATGTAGGAATCACAAACCACCGCAGCCTGTATAGTGACTTTGATACTCTCGTGAGGGAAGTGATCCGGATTGGAAATGAACTCGCCTGATCATTTCCTGAGACATATGCTATTGAAGGATTATTGAAGAACAGTTGGCAGAAGGTAACAGGACAGGCAATATGTCTGAAAAAGACCTCCGACCCGAACGTGAGCAACTTGCAACACGACTTGGCTTTCTGCTGGTGTCAGCAGGATGCGCCATAGGACTTGGTAATGTATGGCGTTTTCCCTTCATTACAGGAATGTATGGCGGCGGAGCTTTTGTTATAGTTTACCTCGTATTCCTATTACTTCTTGGCATCCCGGTCCTTGTAATGGAATATTCCATTGGCAGGGCCGGAAGGCTGAATATTGCAGATGCCATGAGGAAACTTGAGAAGCCCGGAAGCAAATGGCACATATTCGGATATCTGGCCATACTTGGTGGCGTAGTAGGACTGATGTTCTATACCACGGTTGCCGGATGGAGTATCGCCTATATGTACTACACACTTACCGGGAAGTTCGCGGGACTCGGACCTGAGGAGATTGGCGCATCCTTCGGTGCTTTTCTGGGAAACAGTGCGGAGACCGTATTCTGGATGGCAATTGTCGTCGCACTGGGATTCGGGGTATGCTCCAGGGGACTCCATAAAGGTGTTGAGAGGATAAGCAAGTCATTGATGGCTGGTCTTTTCTTTATACTGATCGTGCTTGTTGTGCGCTCAGTTACACTGCCCGGGTCGATGGAAGGGATCAGTTTCTACCTATATCCGGACTTTTCCCAGCTAAGCTGGGAAACTGTCAACGCTGCCATGGGGCAGGCATTCTTCACCCTCAGCATAGGCATTGGCGGCATGGCTGTTTTCGGAAGCTATATAGGAAGGGAGAAACGCCTTGCAGGGGAATCGATCAATGTGGTTGCGCTCGACACATCAGTAGCACTTCTTGCAGGTCTTGTGATAATACCTGCTGCCTTTGCCTTTAGTATTGATGCCGGGTCAGGCCCGGGTCTTATTTTTGTGACATTGCCGAACATATTCAATCAAATAGTAGGAGGCCAGCTATGGGGTGCACTGTTCTTCCTGTTCCTCTCACTTGCCGCAATGACCACTGTGATAGCTATCTTTGAGAATTTAATGGCATTCACCATTGATGAATGGGGATGGACCCGAAAAAAGGCTGCACTCCTCAACGGCGTAGGAGTGTTCCTGCTGTCCCTGCCATGTGCCCTGAGTTTCGGGACATTGAGCCGGATAGAGCCTTTGGGACCCGGGACAGGTATCCTTGACCTGGAGGATTTCATCTTCACCAATAACCTGCTGCCAATAGGTGCTATATCCTTCGTACTGTTCTGCGCTTATAACTTTGGCTGGGGATGGGATAAGTTCACAGAGGAGGCAAATGCCGGGGAAGGAATACGTTTTCCACGGTGGATACGTCCCTATATCGTCTATGTTCTGCCATTGATAATACTTTTGTTAATGGTGGGAGGCTGGATGGCAGCTCTCTGAATCACCGGGATAAAGAGTCATCAGGAGTATACTCCCGCCATCTACTCACCCACAGATGACCGGCCTGAAAATACCCTTCTAAAAGGCGTGCCTTATGATCTAGCCCGTGGAACCTGCAAAAGGGGATATCTTTTCAATCTGATTCTTTGTCTGATAAACCATTATCAAATTAACCCAGCTACTCTTGCAAAAAGGAATAATGCAACGAAGGAAACTGCAACTATCAGGACATCCCTGAACATTCTTTTTTGGACTGAGCATTCATCTTTCCTTTTAACCATGTTTTTCACCTTTTTAGATAGAATTGGATCCTATATCTTTTATGCTTTTCTTCCAAGACTGGAAAGTTTAATAGTCAGTCCACCTATCTTATGATTATAAGTTTGAGGATGTTTTCATGACCAGAATTGCCTATCTCTATGTGTTCGACACCATGGCCGACTGGGAGCCGGGGTTCCTTACAGCTGAACTGAACTCAGGCCGTTATTTCAGGAAGGATGCTGAAAGGTACATCTTAAGGACAGTGGGACTCACCAAAGAGCCTGTTGTCACCATGGGTGGAGTGCGTATATTACCGGACGTAAGCCTTGAAGAGTGCGCTGCCGTCGATGCGGGTGTGCTCATACTCCCGGGAGGCGACACCTGGCTTGATGACATTCACATGCCCATGATGGAAAAGGCAAAGGAGTTCATGAACACAGGTGTTCTTGTGGCGGCCATCTGCGGCGCAACAGCGGGACTTGCAAAAGCAGGGATGCTCGACAGCAGGCCTCACACCAGCAACGATCTGGGCTATCTTAAGGCGGTCATCCCCACCTACAAAGGGGAGGCATTCTACATCCATAAAACTGCGGTCACACACGGCAGGCTTATAACCGCAACAGGTATCGCTCCCGTTGACTTTGCCCGCGAAGTGCTGAGGGAACTTGGTGTGTTTTCTTCCGGGACTCTCGATGCATGGTACTGGTTGTATATCACGCATGAAGCACAGTACTACTATGCACTCATGGAGTCGCTGGAAATTTAATCCTTATGCGGTGCTGTCTCAGATGCTTGGGCTCGCTTATTTATGAAGATGACAATCATATCGATGTATGGATCCGGGATTATCGGGCGGCAATATCAAAAGAAGGCAATTGCGTGTCAGTGGGACTGATACTGCTCACACTGGCGGTTCTGAGAATCTATATCTCACAGGAATGATAAGGGACATGTTCATCTATTCATCAGAAGGGTTATCAATTGGGGATCCGGGAATATGTTCTTTTGGTATTCATCGTCGCATCTGAATCTGTCATCAAGGATGATCTCCATTTCATAGCACTCTTTTCCGGGACCGCATATATCCATTACTTCTCTCCTTACTGCAAATCCCACTTTCCTGTACAGGTTTATTGCGGCAGTGTTGTCCGTTGCAACATATAACCTAGCACTGGTGATGGAGTTCAGCCGCATCTCGAGCAGACTTTTCTGAAGAAGCTTGGCACCTATGCCCTGTCCCCTGCACCTGCTGTCAACAGTGAACGAATAGAGTGTGGCTGTTTTCTGAAATCCTTCAATGGACAAGGATGGCTTGATATAGTACAGGCAATATCCTTTTACTTCATTATTTTCAGTATATACATAGGTAGTTTTTTTGAAAAAACGGGTGTATTTCGTGAATCTTTTTTCATTGATCTCCGTGAAATTCTCATTGTAAAGTCTCAGAACTTCGTTTAGCATTTCCCCACTAACGTTGGTGACATTTTTGTCTGTTATCCTGACCCAGTGCCGGGTGATAAGACTGCCAACCATTAGCTTGGAAGCTGTTAATGATTGCCTCATATACATATGGACCTTCCATATGAGATTTTTCATAACTGCCGATATTGTCATACCCACATTAAGAATATAGTTTAGAAACCCCAACCTAAAGACGTGTTAACGCCGTTAAAGATGTTATGTGCCTTTTAATTTAAAGCCTTTACGGTATGGACAATTTCTAAAAAAGCACTGTTGAAACCGAAAAGGAAACTAAGACGCTTGCGGGGAGCGCTTGATCCTCTCCTGAGGGCCTCACCGGCTTCTCAAAGATGCTCGCTACCTGGTGAGCCACCATAGGAAAGCCGGTTCTTTGGGGATTTTGGGACTTTGAGGGGTTTGTACTACCGGAAAATACTCTTTTTAAAGTAAAGGCACAATGTAGCAGGATATAATCACTACCCTTTTATAACATGCATTACACTGAAAGCGTATCTGAGATATAGGTAATTCCTTGTCACGCACGTTTCTGCATGAAAGTTCTGTGCAGTTAGAAATTTAACCCGTCCACTGTGGTTCATCAAACACTACCAGATAGATATGCTCCCGGAAATACCTGTAAACGACCCCATACTCATATTCGCGCTGTCGATGCTGGTTTTCCTGGTTGCTCCTCTTCTTCTCAAGCTTTGCAGGCTGCCCGGGATCATAGGAATTATCATAGTCGGTGCACTCATCGGTCCCAATGCACTGCATATACTTGACCGCAATGATACTATCATACTCCTCGGGGAAATAGGTCTCGTTTACCTGATGTTCATAGCCGGGCTTGAGATCAATATCAACAACTTCATCGAGAAGATCGACAGAAGCCTGGTCTTCGGTGCCATATCGTTCATAATACCCCAGATAGCAGGCACTGCTGCCGGATATTACATCCTGGGCCTTTCCCTGCCTGCCTCCCTGCTCTTTGCTTCCATCTTTGCGTCCCACACCCTGCTTGCCTATCCTGTCATCAGGAGGCTTGGCATAGTCAACAATGAAGCAGTTACCGCTGCTGTAGGCGGTACGATACTTACTGACACCCTGGCCCTCATGGTTCTTGCTGTGGTGCTGTCTTCCACGGAAGGCAGCCTGGACATGTTCTTCTGGATGAGGCTGGGTGTCGGGCTTCTTTTATTCTTTGCGGGGACCTGGATCATAGTGCCACGCATTTCCAGGTGGTTCTTCAGCAAGCTTACCGAGGAAAGTTACTTTGAGTTCATTTTCGTTATGGCTGTTACCTTTGTAACAGCATACTTTGCCGAAATTGCAGGTGTGGAGCCAATCATAGGTGCATTCCTTGCAGGACTTCTTCTTAACCGCCTGATACCAAACAGCAGCCCGCTGATGAACAGGATAGAGTTTGTTGGGAATGCACTTTTCATACCTTTCTTCCTGCTGTCGGTAGGCATGCTGGTCAATATCCGAGCATTCACAGAAGGAGGCCAGCAGCTCACTCTGGCACTGTGGCTTGTGATCCTGGTGCTTGTCACAAAACTGGCAGCAGCATGGATGACAGGCTGGGCCTATGGGTATGGAAAAGACCAGGTGATGAGCATGTTCGGCCTGTCGGTGGGTCAGGCGGCCGCAGCCCTTGCAATTGTACTCATAGGTTATGAGGCCGGCTTCTTTGAGCAGAGCATGATCAATGCCGTCGTAATGATGATACTTGTCATAGGCATCATAAGTCCGCATATCGTTGAACGATACGGGAAAAGAGTGTCCCTTGCAGAACAGGCAAGTATCAGCCCGGTCGAAAGATCTCCCCGCGTACTGGTATCATTTTCGATCCATTCTGCGTATAAGCAATTCCTGCTTGACCTGGCCCTGATGATAAGGGACAGGAGATCCGATGAGCCCCTGCATGTACTCTCCGTTGTCAAGCATGATGGCGGTAATTCTGAGAAAAAGGTCGCAGAGGCAGAAAAGATGCTTAATGAGATGACAGCCTACGCCGCATGTGCCGAGGTGCCGGTAAACACACATGTGCGGCTCAACTATAACATCGCTTCCGGTATAATGAAGGCTGTCCTCGATAACAGGATATCCATTATTGTGATAGGCTGGGACGGTGTTCATTCTCCCAGAGAGAGTGTAATAGGTTCCATCATCGACCAGCTCCTCAGGGGGACAGAGAAGCTTGTACTGGTCTCGATGATAAGGAAGCCTTTGTGCAATACAAAAGAGATTACCCTTATAATACCTCCCGGTGTCGATCACAACAGGGGCCTGTACCCGTTTGTGGAGCTGGCGGGAAGCATATCCGAAGGCACGTCCGCACAGCTAAGAGCACTGGTGGTAGGGGATGATCCCGCTGTATATAAGGCAATATTCAGGAAAATAGTCCCTGACCTTTCTATAAGGTTTGAAAGCAAGGACAGCTGGAGCGATCTTATCAACATGCTGCATTCATGGGACTGGTCCCGGAATGACCTGATCATAAGTGCCAACGCCCGGAGGGATACTCCCGGATGGCATCCCGTGCTTCAGACCCTTCCAAAGCGCATCTCTGCTTTCTTTGAAGGCAATCTGCTCATAGCCTACCTGTCCACGGAAGAAAGAGTGGATGACCTGGAATACTTTGGCATCGAATAATGTGGCCCGGGATTTTTTGAAGGATTTCTTCATATTATAGAATGCTTAATGATATGAAACGCCCTATAATAGTATACTATGCAACGGACAGACAGGCTCAGTAAGATCCTTAAAGATACTCCCCTTAATGCATTCATCAGCTGGGCAATGATAACACTGCTCATGATGCTGGGTGTGGTGAACCTGGTGGACGGCAGGCTCACATGGTCCGTACTTATAGCAGCCCTTATCTTAATTATAATAGCTCCGGCGCTATTGATGCGCAAGCCTTCTGTCATGCCTTCATGGTACTTCATCATATTAGCGATAATGCCGATCGTAGGGAGCACGACAGCGTACCATTTCTTCCTTACGAGCATACCGATCTATTTCTCTGTGGCCACCATTGCACTGCTGCTGGCGGCAGAGATCAACTGGTTCACCTCAGTGCGCATGAACTCCGTGTTCGCCGTACTCCTCGTTGTGATAACCACGCTTGCAATGTCAGGCCTGTGGCACCTGCTGCACTGGCTCCTTGATATCAATTTTGGCACTGCTTTCCTCCTTGATGGCAGGTCGCAGGAAGCTGTCAATGCCATAGTGATGCATGAGTTCATATATGCTACCCTTGCGGGTATCGCGGCAGGTGTTGTCTTCGGATGGTATTTTAGTTCAGCAGAGCCATTCAAAAGTGTAGTCACATCCTCCCGTCCATCCGAAGGGACACACGAGTATCCCCTGCACGAAAGACCCATGCCTATCCGCAAACTTCTGGGTATTTCAACGGAGAAACAGATGCTTGCAACAAGGATAATGCAGGGAGGACTGTTGCTTTTACTTGTAGTGAGTATCCTGATAAGGGACCTGCATACCGCACTGAACGCGATAGCAGGCCTTGCGATCACATTCGTGCCTTCGCTTATCACGCGCAGGTACAACATCGCTCTTGATGCCGGGCTCACCATGTGGATCACCCTTGCAATTTTAATGGATGCGCTGGGGACATTTGCGTTCTATGACAATGTGGCACGCTGGGACAATCTTACCCACACCCTTTCTGCAAGCGTTATAGCAGCAGCGGGATATGTGCTTATCCGGGCTATCGATATCCATACTGACGAGATATACATCCCTCCCAGGGTGATGTTCTTTTTTATCCTTCTCTTCGTGCTTGCGACCGGTGTCCTGTGGGAGATACTGGAATTCCTGACAGACGAACTCACAGCAGAGTTCGGGTACAAGGCGATCCTTGCGCAGCATGGGATCAATGATACGATGAGAGACCTGTCCTTCGACCTGTTGGGAGCTGTCTTCGCAGCTACATGGGGAACCGCTTATCTTTCCGACATATCCTACCGGCTTGCCAACAGGTTCGGGGAGATGTCAGCCCGGAGGGAGGTCTCTGATATAAGTGAAGTCATTGAGGAGCAGAGGCAGCCTGAAGTGTTTATGAGTGGGCTTGAAGACAAAGAATAAGCATCCACGGCTTTGCTCCTTCTTCCCCTTTCAGGAGCACAAGGAATAAATATGATCTTTTGTTTTAGCTTTTAATATTGATTAAAAATAGTAAAATCAGGTGCATACAATGGAATGGGTATATCTTATAATTGCAGGCATGTTTGAGACAGGCTGGGCTGTTGGCATGAAATACAGTGAAGGGATGAGCAAGCTCTACCCGACGGCCTTTATGCTCACGTGCCTGGTCATCAGCATGCTCCTGCTGGAAAGGTCACTGCGGGTGCTGCCCATAGGTACCGGATACGCAGTCTGGACCGGGATTGGTATAATGGGTACGACTATACTCGGGATACTGCTTTTCAATGAGTCCGCAAACATGCTGCGCATCCTGTGCATCGTGATGATAGCTGCAGGGATCATAGGACTGAAGGTGCTCTCAGTCAACTGAGCCCTTGCCTTGGACCGCCGGCAGAACTGCCATGAATTTAATACATAACAGTGAGAACATGAACGATATAGAATCACAGATATATGAGACAGGTATCGAGATATTCAGGGGATATGGGGTTGATGAGCTCACAGCCAGGATATTGTCGATACTCAACTTCGAGCCTTGTGATATAAGCATGGAAGAGATTGCCGGAAGGACCGGCTATAGCCTGGCATCCATCAGCCTGAAAATGAAGAACATAGAGGCTTTCTGGGGTATAAAAAGGATACAGAAGCCCGGGTCCCGCAAAGTGTACTTCCGGATGGAAAAGAACCTCCTTGACGCATTTACCCTGCAGATAAAGAACGGGTATGAGGCAGAGCTCGACATTGCCAGAAAGAAGATATCCCCCCTCATTGACAGGTACAGGAAAGAAGCCTCTACGGAAGAGGAACAGAAAAGGCTGGCCATTTTTGAGAACTACCAGCAGCAGATCACAAGCTTTGAGGAACTGATAAGGTTCATCTACAGGAAAGTGGAACAGATGAAAAAGCAGGGGAAGTAAAGCATTTATCATATCCCGGGTGGGTTCGCCGAGTAGCAGACATGCTATCGGACCTATCAGGCATGATATCCGGACCTTATATCAGACGGAACGCCAGGAATATTATCAGACATATTCCATGCCCTGGCAAGAGCTGGGATCGCAGTGCTCAATATACCCACAGTTCCCTTTCCCGGCCTGCATGTTAATAATCCCGTGCATCCGCAGAGTCAGGTGCCTTATCTTTTCAGTGGCGGACAAAACTTCAGTCTCTTCCGCCCGGGAGGGCTGACATCTACATGCGGTTTTAAAAATAGCATTGAACCTGATATATGCTGTGCTATCCATTGAAAGCTCTCCTATCGGTGGCAGGCATCCATCGTCCTGAGGATGTTCAGGAGGTAATGTTGCGGTTGTGTAAACGCAGGTCCATACATATAAACTTCAGGAAAGCATGGTGAAAGTATTAGAATACAATATTATGCTGGATGAATGCAGTAATCATCGGAAAATCAACTTTTTATACTATTAGATATTATATTTTTATGTTCATACATATTGTGTTGCCCACATCCTTTGTATGACCTTCCAACCTATTGATTCGGAACCCTGACAGGATCCGAGGACTTCACAAATGCCGTTAAAACTGATGCCGCCTGATGTGCCTGAGCTGAACGCCGGGGAAATCAAGGTCCTCGCCAGGCTCAAACGGATATACAGTGCAAGGGACTATGATACTTACCTGTATGTGCAGCCGCTGGTGATGTCATATAACCCTGATTTCATTCTCATCGATCCATATAAGGGTGTTTGCATAATAGATGTCAGGGACTGGTCGCTCTCGTATATAAGGAGCATTGACCCTGTTAACGTCACAGATATCAGCGGCAAGGAACTGCACAATCCTGTTCATCATGCCAGGCAGTACTATAATGCTACGAAAACTCTCCTGAAAAAAGAGGAATTCCTGCTTAACTCAAAAAAGGAGCTCAGGTTCAGGCTTTACTCAAAGATGATATTCACAAATGTAGGCACATCTGAAATGGAGACTTTAAAGGATGTGCTCTGCCAGCCGGCCACCGAATGCATCTGCGGGGACCAGTTGGATTCACTGTCTGCCAGTACCCTGTTCGGGAGCGAGACTGCTTTTCTTGACAGTGACACTATCTCCACGATAAAAGGAAAACTGTTCCCTGAGCTACAGATAAAAAGGATACAGACCGAAATATGGCAGTTCAACAGGAAGGTCACGGCAGGGAACAAGGTCATTGCTGCCCTTGACCATGAACAGGAGCAGTTCGCAAGAAGGATTCCCAGCGGGCACTATATGATCACCGGTGTTCCGGGCAGCGGCAAGACCGTGATACTCATTGCGAGGGCCATACACCTGCTAAGAGAGAATCCCGGATGGAGGATCAGGATACTGACATATAACAGGTCCCTTGAGAAAAAGATCAGCCAGCAACTGCTGTCAAAGGCTGAGGATCTGCAGTACATGGGCATCAGGCATGAGAATATAGAAGTTTCCACATTCCATACCCTTGCACTGGAGATAGCAGGTGTTGATTTAATGGGCACCCGGGAAGAAACGTTCTGGGACGTCACCCTCCCCTACATGGCCATGGACAAAGCCGTTCCTGTTTACGATGCCATTCTGATAGACGAGTGCCAGGACTTCCATGACTCCTGGATAAAGCTCTGCCTCATGGTGTGTAAAAAGCATCCGGACAGGAACGGGGAGCTGACCGAGAATCTCTTCCTTGCAGGAGACCGCCTGCAGAGCATCTATAACCAGAGGGACAACAGCTGGAAAAGCCTTGGTATCAACATACGTGGCAGGTCCAAGCTTCTCAAGACATCCTATCGTTCAGGATGCTGCCACATATCGCTGGCACTGAACTACCTTATGTCCGACGGCGAGCTGCGAAAGGAAGTAGAGAGGTTCTACGAAGGCCGCGAAGGCATCTGCCACAGTTTCGATACTGACAGTTCGCTTAGCTTTTTCACAGGCAACTATAAGCAGATTAACAAGCTCATCCTGGATCTCCTTGAAAAGGGCTACTGCCCCGGGGATATCCTCATCCTGGGTCCTTCCCACGATGGCAATGAGTTCCTTTACGCCAGCCTGGACGAGAAGATCAGGAAAATATCAAAGGTATCGAAGCACTTCGACGATGATAAACTGCTGATCACCACCTATCACTCATCAAAAGGCCTGGAGAACAAGGTATGTATCCTCCTCAACGTGGACCGTATCAATAACAAGAAGCTCATTTATGTGGCCCTGACAAGAGCCTCCGAAAAATTGTACATCCATTCGTACAGGCCGGACGGAGGAGAGGTTTTCAGGGAGCTGTATGCGTGCCACGATCCTGTATACAGGGCACCGGCAGCATATAAAAAAGGAGCCAGGAAGTTACCTTCGGATAGCGCAGGGATACAGACCGGGAATCACCTCAATTATAATCTTTAAATTGTAATCTCTAAGTTATAATCTATAAGAGTGTTACCATGGATACAAAAGCTGGCGGAACTTATGGGTTTCCGGGACTGCTTATAAGAAACGCTGCTCCGGAAGAGATGGGATTTATCATTGGGCTGGCGGCAAGCGAGGGCTGGAATCCGGGGATCCATGACGGGGATATTTTTTATGAGGCTGACCCCGAAGGATTCTTTATTGCGGAGCTTGAAGGCAGGCCTGTCGGATGTGCCTCTGCCGTAGCGTATGATGATAATTTCGGCTTTCTGGGGCTATATGTGGTCAGAACTGAATTCCAGAACAGAGGTATAGGGTCACAGCTGACCGAAAGATGCATGGCCCACATGGGAGATCGGACCATCGGGCTTGATGGTGTTGTAGAGAACGAGAGGAAATACCAGGACGTCATGAAGTTCACTTCTTCTTATAGCAACCTGCGCTTTGAGGGTAAAGGCGGAGGAGAGGTCCCGGATGACCTGGTAAATGTGCGTGAAGTACCCTTCAGCCAACTGCTTGAGTATGACAGGAGAATGTTCCCCGCCCCAAGAGATGCTTTCCTCAAAAGATGGATAAACCAGCCCGGATCTCACGCCTGTGCAGTGCTTGAAGGCGGAGAGCTTAAGGGATACGGCGTGATTAGGAAGTGCGTTTCAGGTTACAAGATAGGTCCTCTTTTTGCAGATGACATATCAATAGCCGAAAGGATCTTCCTTGCCCTTAGGAGCACCGTGCCTGAGAATGAGCCTGTTTTTCTTGATGTTCCGCAGCCCAACAGAGATGCCCTTATGTTGGCAGAGAAGTACGGCATGTCGGCTTGCTTCAGGACGATACGCATGTATAAAGGTAAGGCGCCCGACATTGACCTGAAAAAGGCTTTCGGGGTCACGACCTTCGAACTGGGGTGAGAGTCCGCAGATATGGGACCGGCAACACAAATAAGAAAACGGGCAGATCCCCGAAGAGAAGATTTAACCTGATAGGGGCTCAGGTTGCCTCTTTTACTTTCTTCATCATTTCCCTGCCAAAAGCGTAGAGGTCCTTAGGACCGCGGGATGTTATAAGGTTCCCGTCAACAACGACTTCTTTGTCCTCTGTCCGGGCACCTGCAGCGGTCAGGTCATCAATGACCCCGGGCCATGCCGTGGCCTTCCTCCCTTTGACGACGCCTGCTGATATGAGCACCTGGGGACCGTGACAGATGCCAGCGACAGGCTTATTCTCTGAGAAGAAGTGCCGGGTGATGTCCAGTGCGTTTTTGTCAAGTCTCATCTTCTCAGGCCCCTTCCCTCCCGATATCACCAGCAGGCCATACTCAGAAGGGTCGATGTCCTTAAAGGCTGCATCGGCCTCCACAGAGTAACCGTGCTTGCCAGTTATCTTTCCTTTCTCCATGGATACGATATGAGTCTCTACTCCCTCTTCCTTGAGCCTGTGGCAAGGGTAAATCAGTTCCACATCCTCAAATCCGTCTGCTCCGAATACTAAAGCTTTCAAAACACCTACTCCCAGATTGATGCATAGTACTCTGGGCGCGGATTATATGTATTTTATGGCAACAGGGAACATCTGCTCTCAAGTCCGAGACTTCTGGACTCGGTGTAACAATGTTCAGTATTCCTAATACTTAGGTTTATTTATATTCATAGTTCCTAAGTTAAAGTGTACAGCTGTGCTTTGAAGAGAAAACACCCCCCTTCCGTGGATACCTCCCGTTCGATGGTGTACACATAGCACGAGTGAACCGGGAGGTATCTGTTTCTTATGTCTGCCGGCAGGCCTTACACTTAGTATTGTATCGGCCAGGACTTTACTTCATGGTGTTGCGTCGGTCAGAGCTTCACTTCATGGTTTTGGCAGATGGCCGCATCCGCAGCTTCTTCCGAGAAATGTCGAGACCCTGTGCTTAAGCTGATGGATCTCATCATCGGTCATCTCTTCCAGCAGATCCTTATGTTCGGCCTCTATATGATCGTACATGTTCTTTTCAACATCATCCAGATTATTGCCGATTGCCATGTAATTGCAGTTAGCGATTCCTATGTCTCCGCATTTCACAAGCCTTATCTTCATAAAGTGACTCCTCATTCATGGTTCAGGGTTCAGGTTTAAAATGAATGGAAGCCGAAGGATATAAACCTAGGTTTTTTGATCAGTCCGGGCAGTACCTGGGACCGGACCAAGATATATAAGCACCTCTCCCGAATATCAGGAAAGGGATGATCATGAAAGTAAGTGACCTGAGATCCATGCTTGTGATGAGCTCAAGGGAAGAAGCAGTTTTCGGGAGCTTCGACCTTCCAAGGGATGCCTTCTATCCAATGCTGCTTTCGCTGAAGACGGGAGGGGCGTGGAGCTATTCAGCCGAGCATCTCAGGAGCATTTCAGTAATGAGGGTCCATACCGACTATGATAAGAGTACGAAGACAGGCAATACCCTGGAGGAAATATACCTGCTGGTCAATCCTGAGACTGTCGCAAGGGAAGGACTGGTCAACCGGCTGGAAAAATGCGGCAACAGGGAGGAGCGGGTACTGCTCACACGCCCCTATTCCATAACCCTGAAAGCGGAGAGGATATTTGTGGCGCGCATCAGCACAGAGAAAAGAACGATCATGGTGCGCGAGGCCGCTGATAAGGTTGTGGCGTTCACGGGTCCCTCGGCCTTCTATGCAGCACATGAGATGGAACACCTGGAGCATGTTGAGATCGACGGGCTTCCGATGTGGTCCTTTAAGTACGAGCTCGCAGAATCAAGTGGTCCTGATTGAAAGCCGTGCCCTATTTCAGTTCTCCTGTATCCCGTAGGAGATTAAGCCATCGTCTGGCTTCGGCCACTCTTTCACGCGAGTAGGTTTCATGGAACTGTCTCTCTTTTTCTTTGGACTTTCCTTCTTCGATATCCCTGAGGTTCATGAGAGTCCTCATAAGACCGGCAGTCTCATCGAAGAGCCTGTCTGCCTCTTCCCGGGTGAGCTGCCCCGTTGAAAGCTCCAGTTCATCCTCTTTTGCTTTTTCATCGATGTAGAGGATACACTTATTAATGAGTTTCCTGTCCTCCTCGTCCAGTCTCTCCTTCTGGAGCAGTTCCCATACAATGTTATGCAGGTTGCATATCTTTCCCCTTATGTCACAGTTGTAAGGTATTTCCTTGCCTACCCAGAAAAGGCGCGTGTGCAATGCGGCAAGGAGCTGCTTCCTTTCCTGTTCTGTAATGAGATCGTCTTCAGGTTCTCCGCTCATATCTCTCCCCTCCATGAATTCTGCCTGTATGGCACAAATACGTTTCGAAGCTTCAAGTGCGCGAGATATTGTAGATGAACAGGCGATAAGCAACTATTAATAAGTAAAGGAACTAAATGAGATAAAAATAATTATTTATATAAATATATACAAGTCTCAGTACAAGGTATCCTGCAGAGCATGGTCTCCTCTGGTCAATAAGGTGTTATCATGGGAATGCTTAACGAAGTAAAATCCAAGAATAAAATAAAAGCCGCCCAGAACTGGCTTAAGCTGGCTGAGAATGCCAAAACCCCTGAAAAGCAGGTTGAATACTATACAAAGGCACTGGATGCCAATCCATACAATGCGGAAGCATGGTTCAGGAAAGGCAGGGTCCTTGAAACAATGGGGAGCTTCGAAGAAGCCCAGAGATGCTTTGACCTCGCAACAGAGATAGACCCTGATTACCAGGGACTTATCGGAAAGAAGCAGTATAGTGCAGAACCCGCAGCAGACTACCCGGAAAGTTCCGTATTCCCGGAAAACCAAAATGAAGATGACGCTTTCATGGAAAGCGAGCTGGAAGAGGAACTCACAGGGGAGGCGGTTGAAGGGTTCATGGAAGAGCCCGGGGAGAGCTTCGAAGGAGAAACACATGAACAGGCCGGAAAGGAGCGGATGGCAGAAGAGACGGGATGGAGCGGTTCAGGCTATAAGCCCCCTGTAGGCGAAGAGTCCATATTCAGTAATCTTGGCAGGCGTGAGAACGAGGAAGCAGTCCGGGATACAGAGATGATCAGTTCCCATTCCACTTCCGGTGATATGCAGCTGGTACAAGAGACAGAGATTATGCCACGTGAGGAAAATGCATACGGGAACACCCTGCAGGCAGATGCGGGGCCCATGGCAAAAGCAGAGGCTGCCGTGACTGGAATAGTACAGTCGGGTTCAGAGGGAACGGGATTCTGGAAAGAAGAAGCTGCAGACAGCGGAAAGGAAGCGCAGCCCCGGTTTGCGAATGCAGGCGAGAGATCTCTTAAGACAGGACTTGACGAAAAGAAAAAACGGCCCGTGAAACAGCCAGCAAAAGGTCCTGAAGGAACAAGACCGCAGGGCCAGTCCAGAGAAACACAGACAGTTGCATCAGTGACTAAGGAGGATATGCAGATCATGGATATCAGGATACCTATGAGCGAGACGCTCAAGTTCTGGGCGGTCGGCATTGTGGCAGTGATAATAGCTTTGAAGGTCGCGACCTATATATGATCGGGATTCCGGGCTCCATCAGAATATAAGCGTTCCGGAACAGGTCTCTAAGAAGACCCTTTTTTCCTTATTTTATTTTCACCGCAGGCCTGACAGGAAGAGCCAGTACACACATATCTGTATGGTCGTAAGGGGTACGCCTATCAGCGCGAACTCAGAGAATTTCAGGCTTATATTGCCTTTTTTCTCTGCGTTCTGGATAATGATGACATTGCTCGCTGCTCCAAGGATGGAAAGATTGCCTGCTATAGTACTTCCGGCTGCCAGTGCCATCATCTGCAGGACAGTCATATCTGCCTGCGACAGGACAGGCAGGTAAAGTGCAACTAAAGGAACATTGGAGATGAACTGGCTCAGGAGGACGCTCACCGCGAGTATCATAGGGATCGAGTTAACATCGATGCTTGTCATTCCGATGACGCCCTGGAAGAATCCTGAATCCCACACACTCTCCATCAGTATGAACATGGCAGCGAAGAACACAAGTGTATGCCAGTCCATCTTTTGCAGTATCTCTTTCCTCCGGCTGCTGAGCAAAAGCACAGGGATTGCCGAAATAAGGGCAATGTAGGTCAGCCTGAAATCGAAGGGAATGCCTGCCGATGTGACAACGATCTTCGCCGCCACCAGGATGACGACCAGGCAAAGTGACATACCTGACCACCTGGCAAGCCTGTGGTCAGTGATCCTTGGCACTGCATGGTCAAGCGGTACAGGAGAGAAATGTTTCCTGTAGAAGACCTTAAGCAGCATGTAGGTTATCAGCAGGTTCACCACTGTAGGAAGCAGCAGGTAGCGGGCGAAGGTAACGAAAGGGTCCTCAAGACCCCCGCCCAGGGCTATCAGGAGATTCTGGGGATTGCCTATGGGGCTGATGACACTTCCTGTGGTCACGGCAAAGGCCAATGCCAGAAGCAGCACCTTGGGATCGATGTTATGTTCCCTGGCAAGGAGCAGCATTACAGGCGTACCGATTATTGCCAGTGTATCATTCATCAGGAATGCGGATGCGAGGCCCATCCCGAACAGGATGTACAGTATTACGGCATCAAGGGTCCTCGCACTCCTGAAAAAGCGGTAGGAGATATGGGAAATATAGCCGCTCATCTCCAATGCCTGCCCCACGGCGAACATTCCGAAAAGGAAGAGCATGACATCCATATTCACAGAATTAAGGGCATCAGTAACTGATATCTGCCCTGTCAGCAGTACTCCGAGAGCGCCCAGCGACATTATCTGCCAGATGCCAAGCCTCAGGTTACCTATCTGTCTTATTGCGGTCAGGATAAAAACAATTGCAAGTATGAGGACAGGCAGCGTCATCAAGTTGTCAGGAACAGGGACCATGCTTAAATATATTCCTCTCTGCAAGGCCGTAAAGCCGCAGAGATGGTAAATGCTGCATGGGACTGCAGTTGTTTCCCGGCAGTCTCATGGATCGTATCGTTCAGTGCAAGAGCACTATGGTTTCGTCAAACTCCCCGAAAACTATGTCTACGGAATAATCGAACTTGTCACGTTCGCGGAAGCCGTAAAGGTTCTCGTGGTGTTCTTTTGTATATTGCATACTAATCCTCACGTTGCTATGGAAATGACCCCCCTTGTTAGCAGGGCACTTCCGGAGATCCCATATTGTAATCTCCGAAGAGAATATATACGTATTAATATAAATAAATATTTTAAATAATAAATAGTTATAATTGAATCTATACCCACTGATCGGACAGAGTATGGGATGATGCTGATATTAGCTGGAAAGCCCCTTCATTCAGCTAAAGCATCTATACTTATCTAGAATGAAAGCAAAGAGTTTGACTAATGTTTGGACGCTTCAGATATCTTGACGACATCTTCTACGGAGAGGTAAATAACGGCATTGTCACTTCCCACGATGGTGACGGGAAGACCTATGAACTGGATGAACTGGAAACCCTTCCGCCCAGCAGTCCTACGAAGATCGTGTGCATAGGACTGAACTATCACGATCATGCCGCGGAGTTCGGCCTGCAGGTCCCGGATGAGCCCATACTTTTCATAAAGCCACCCTCGTCCATCCTGGGCCATGAGGGAAGGATCCTGTATCCCAGAAGCAGCCAGAGAGTGGATTACGAAGCAGAGCTTGCAGTGATAATCGGCAAGAAGTGCAAGAGCATTAAATACGACAGGGCCTATGATGTGATCGCGGGCTTCACATGCTTCAATGACGTCACCGCCCGTGACCTCCAGAGAAAGGATGGACAGTGGACAAGGGCCAAGAGCTTTGATACCTTTGCTCCGGTAGGTCCCTTCATCATACCGGCAGCCAAATTCGATCCGGATAATGCCTCCATTAAAGCCAGGGTCAATGGCCAGACAAGACAGGATTCAAATACTTCCAATCTCATTTTCGATGTGCCATACCTGATAGAGTTCATATCGGGCATAATGACCCTTGAGGTTGGGGATATCATAGCCACCGGCACTCCGCCGGGGGTAGGGGAGCTTCACCCGGGTGACACTGTGGAGATCGAGATAGAAGGGATCGGAACGTTAAGGAACGAGGTTGTATAATGCTGTTCGACCAGATCATCAGGGAACTGGAGCTTGCGGAGCGCCATTTGATGGTTCTCAGGGCAGTTGTGGAACGCGGCCCCATCGGTATCCTGAAACTGGCCGAGGAGACAGGCATGCCCACCCATAAAGTGCGTTACTCGCTGCGCATCCTGGAACAGGAGAGGCTCATAAAGCCATCCACACATGGTGCGGTAACAGGAGATTCAGTGGAGGAGTTCCTCTCGTCCTTTGAGGCCGATATCTCTGACGTGGTGACTAAGGCCACCCGTATAAGGGACATGGGCAAACCCCAGTAAGCGCACATTTAAATCCGGTTATAACAATTCAAGCCTGTTCTTTCAAAAAACACAAATCGGATATTCCGGATATACTGTCAGATAATGAACACTCATCTTGGATCATCCTTGATCCATATCCTTTCGGAGAATAGCGATGACACTAACCGAGGACGACAAAAAGACCGTTGAGAAGTATGCCCTTCAGAACGCTGTGAAATATGGCCAGGCTCCACAGATAGCCGCCGTTATGGGCCGTGTTATGGGCGAGTGCCCCCACCTGCGTAACAAGGCAAAGGAAGTGACCCCTTTCATCCAGGAGATACTTGGAGAGGTCACAAAAGGCAGTCCTGAACAGTGGCAGGCCCGCCTTGAGCAGATAGCTCCGGAGCTTATAGAAGAGCTCTGTACCAGAAAGGAACCTGAGAAGGGGCTCAAGCCTCTGGAAAAGGCTGAATGCGGAAAGGTCGTTATGCGCTTTGCGCCAAATCCTAATGGTCCTCCCACCCTTGGAAGTACCCGGGGCATAGTGGTGAACTCCGAGTATGTGAAGAAGTATAACGGCAAGCTGATACTCCGTTTCGATGATACTGATACACAGACCAAGCGTCCCATGCTGGAGGCTTATGACTGGTACAGAGAGGACTGTAACTGGCTCGGCGCCAGGCCGGATGAGATCATCATCGCTTCCGACAGGATCCCCATCTATTACGAACATGCGAGAAAGCTCATTGAGGGCGGGCATGCCTATGTCTGCTTCTGTGAAAGTGAGGCATTCAAAGCTCTCAAGGACGCAAAGGAGGCATGTCCCCACAGGAACACACCTGCGAAGGAGAACCTGGAGCACTGGGACAAGATGCTCTCGGGAGCTTATCCTGAGAAATCCGCTGTACTGCGCATCAAGACAGATATCAGGCACAAGGACCCGGCTTTGCGTGATTTCGGGGCTTTCAGGATATTGAGGATGCCACATCCCCGTCCGGAAGTCGGGGACAGGTATATTGTATGGCCTCTCCTTGATTTTGAGGGCGCCATCGAGGATCATGTCCTGGGCACGACGCATATCATCAGGGGTAAGGACCTGATGGACAGCGAGAAACGTCAGACCTATATTTATAAATATCTCGGCTGGGACTATCCCATAACGACACACTGGGGCCGCGTGAAGATGCATGAGTTCGGTAAGTTCAGTACCAGCGGCCTCCGCCGGGCCATAGAGGAAGGAGAGTACAACGGCTGGGACGATCCGCGCCTGCCCACGGTGCGTGCCATAAGGAGGCGTGGTATCCAGCCTGAAGCTGTCCGCAAGTTCATGCTCGATATGGGTGTCGGTGAAACAGATATCAGTATCAGTCTTGACACACTTTATGCAGAGAACAGGAAACTCGTGGAGCCAAAGGCCAACAGGTACTTCTTCGTATGGGACCCCGTGGAGCTTGAGATCACAGGTGCAGAGCCGTGTACTGCAAACCCGCCGCTGCATCCCACAGAAGACCGCGGCTGCCGTGAGATCGATGTAGGCACTAAGGTTCTGGTCTGCAGGGAAGACGCCGGGAAGTTTGCAGCCGGCTCCAAGGTCAGGCTCAAGGATCTCTACAACGTGGAGATCACTTCCATGGAGCCTTTCCAGGCACGCTATATTGACGATACCATCGGGTCCGCGAAGAAGGAGAAGATGAAGATCATCCACTGGGCTCCTGTCAACGGTGTCCCTGTAAGAGTACTCTCCCCGGACGGCGAGTTCACAGGCATTGGTGAGAAACAGATTGCCGCTGAGCTGGACAAGGTTGTCCAGTTCGAGAGGTTCGGGTTCTGCCGTATCGATTCGGCAGGCAGCGAGATAGTGGCTTACTATACGCACAAGTGAGAAGGGAATCTCCTTTTCACTCCTATTTTCTGTGAATGTCGTGGTTAATGTGCAGGCTTTCTGCAAAGCCGGGTACAAACAAAACATTTAAAGTATTATCCTGCTATTAGGCACTCAGATGAAAGAGATAGTACTTGAGGATCCATACACCATTCCTTATAAGGGCATATATGCTGTATGCGATAAAAACAACGGGTATGCGGAGATCATCGAGCACACTAACTGCTATGGTGGTGCTGCATGGGTAAAGTTCCATTATTCACATTCACCGCTTGTGCTTAAGGCAAGGTCTATTGGCAACATGATACGCTACCTTGTGAGAACAGGCACATCGCACCTTGAACTGAAACCTTCCCGCTTCGCGGCAGGTATCGAGTCAGTGATTGTCAGCGGTGATGAGGTATCCATAACATATGCAGGCCTTGGAGGTGGCGGAGTCGGTGCCACCAGATGCAGGGCCCTTGCTAACGGAGTGCTGCGTTACGAGTGCACTGAATCAGGAGGAGGCCGTGCAGCAAAGGGCACTATCGTGGTCCCGAGGAGAGAAAGGGTCATTATAGGCATCGATGACACCGACACCAAGGAAAAGGGGGCTACCTGGACCCTGACCCATAATATAGCTAAAGAGCTCGACTGCCCGGAATCAATCTACCTGTCACACTCCCTTGTACAGCTCTACCCCGTGGCGGCCAGGACACAGAACTGCGTTTCCACTGTGCTGGAATTTGCCTGCACCAGTGCGGCTGCCAAGGAGGAACTGCTCCAAAGCATCAGGGCGGCACTCATAAGATACAGCGTCTCAAAAGACACAGGCATGGTCGTGCTTTCTGATTTCGATGCTGCAGCAGTGCAGGAGTACAGCATGAAATGCCGTTCAGGAGAGCTTAGCAGGGAATATGCACTCCGGTACGCACAGGAACATGGTGTCGAGATATGGATAGACGGCAACGGCATAATTGGCGCGCTGGCTGCGCTGGCATGGTTTGCCCGTCCCGATGATTCTGTCCGGCCTGACGCCATGATCGGCGATAACTGACACCAGGAACAGCATGCAGAAGACAATACATACTACCGGGCTCGATGCACTGTATCTTGCATCAATTGACAGCTGTGTAAAGAGAATAACAGCTGTTGCCGGTTTTCCAATCACTGCCGTTGCTGAGAAATTTATACGGGATAATGATGGCACCTACGATTTTCACTGGTTCACCAGCGAGAAGTCTGCGATGGAGACCGCCCTGGGAGCATCGGTGTGCGGATGCAGGTCACTCGTGCTTGTCAAGCATGTAGGGATGAACCTTCTGGCAGATCCCCTGATAACCTCGGTCACGCATACTATTGGTGCCGGAGTGGTCATCCTTGCAGGGGACGATCCGGCAGCCTTTGGCTCCCAGAACGAACAGGATTCAAGATGGTACGGGAAGATAGCCGAGATTGCAGTATTCGATCCCTCCGGCCCTGAAACTGCCTATGAGTGCCTCATAAGGGCCTTTGAGATATCTGAGGAGGCAAGCGCACCTGTGATTGTCAGGGTCACCGACAGGCTTGAGAAAAGCGAGGGCCGCGTCCTGAGGATCACTCCCCGTGCAGGCGGCCGGGGAAAGCTCTTTGATCCGTCCGTGTGGAAGCTCACTATGCACGGAAAGCACCAGCTGTTCCACCTGAGATCACAGCCGATCCTTACCAGGGAAGCGGAAAAGGGCTCCCTTAACAGAGTATCGACCAAGGGGAGTGTCGGGGTGATATCCTCGGGTTTCCCATCAGCGATCGTTGACGAACTCCTATCGGGGGATGAGCAATGGAACTCGGTTTCGCATCTCGCGCTTGGTGTCGTGTCACCTTTCCCTTATGAGCTGGCGGCGAGTTTTGTAAGGAAGCATGAAAGGATCCTCGTTACAGAAGAAAGCGAGCCCTTCATAGAATCCCATACCAGGATATTTGGAAATGTGTACGGGAAGGAAACAGGACACCTTCCTTACGGGCTCCTGAACAGGGAACATATAGGTTTTGCCCTGGAGAACCTGGACAGGGCACATGTAACTGAATACACGTCCATCCAGACAATAGCGGAAAGAGGCCCACGGCCAATATGCAGCGATTGCCCCTACATGCCCCTCTACCACATACTGCGCAGGCTCGATGTGATGATCGCAGGGGATATGGGATGCTCCATACGCACGGCACCCGAACCCCTCGGAGCTGTCGACACCGGTTTCTCACTCGGCGGAGCAATATCCACTGCCTGCGGTTTTACTAAAAATGGAATTGCTGTCATCGGGGACTTCGGACTCGCCCACTCAGGGATAATAGGACTCATAAATGCTGTTGACCACGGATCAGACGTACTTGTTATCGTGCTGCAGAATGATGTCGCAGCCATGACAGGAGGGCAGGCGGCGCCGGATATAAAGGAGGCTGTCCGTGCGCTTGTCCCGGACCTTGAAGTGTTCGATCCGGATGCAGGCGCCAGGAACATGGGGGAAGCAGCATTTGAAGAGCTGGAAAGGATGATAAAAGAAAAACTGGACCTCAAAGGCGTTTCAGTGATCTATGTTAAATGCAAATGTGTAATGTACTGATCCTGCAGTGCCCGGCAAGGCTGCAATTTGGCGTTTCAAACAGCATACACGCGATATATCCTGTTTCAGAAATTCACAGGTATGCCCAGTATTTCCCTGCGGCCGCCGGCAATGTCCCGCGCGATCTCGGCACATCCGATCGCAGCGCTCCACCTGTCAAGAACATGGCATTCTGTCCCCAGATGAGCGTTTATTTTTTCCACCACCCGTGGGATCTCACCTACGGAGCCTTCCAGGACCACTTCCCCTCTGGAACCGTAGTCCTTTAAGAGCATCTGCATGCAGGAGATCTCCATAGCTGCGAACAGAGCAATGGTGTCCAGCGCAAGAAGTGCCTCGGAATCACCGTTGAGCGCGGCTTTTAATAGCTCGTGCCTGTCAGAGAAAGGCGTGTGCTTGAGCACACCTGCCTTGGTGAATGCCTCATTGGCGCTGATCTTTCCGGCATCCACGTCCCTCAGCGCCTGCACATCCAGAGGCCCATGGACCAGGCCAGGGGCAAATATACAGGCATCGATAGCACCGATGACCCTGCCATTAGCAACCCCGAGGGTGACTGTATTGGAGCTTATGTCCGATAGCACGAAATCCGCAAGTCCCATGCAGAAAGCATGATAGGCGATACCTATCTTCTCCGGGCTTGTGGAGTGGGAGAACACATTGAGCCGGGGATCTGTACGGCTCTTGTCATGTATTCCCGGGATGACTACAGCAGGAATGCCGGAGTTCTTCACTGCGTCGAACACGCGGCTTCCACCGCCTGTTTTCTTGCCTGCACCTTCGATGCTCCTTACTCCACGGTTCTGGACGTGATCGATGTTCTCAATCGATGTTATGCTGTCACCCATGGAATAAGTGACAGCGATCATTTCGATCTCATCGCTCTTCACACCAAAACCTTCCTCGATCAGGGATATGACTTCCGGCTCGCTCATGGGAGCGATGTCCTGTCTGGGGACTTCCAGCCTGATCACGCCGGCATCATCCTTGCCGGCGGATGCAAAACGCATTGCAGTCGTACCATGATCTACTCCGATAAACATAATGAACACCCCTTAAGATTAGCCGTCCTTAAGCATTGCGTTCAGCTCGTTCATTATACGCTCACCTTCAAGAACATCACCTACTGTAGTGACGATACGCAGTTCCTGGGAGGATGTGCCGTATGATATGAGCAGACGGAGATTTCCCCGTTCGTCGGGACGCTGGACCTTGCCGGTAATAATGCCGCCTGAAGCCCCCTTGGCCCTTACAGTGATAACTGAGGGAATTATTTTCTTCACTTCGGGGTGCTGGCTTACCAGAGCGACGATCTTTTTCCCCTGTCGCTCCCCGATTATAGTGGTATGAGAACCGCCAAGTTTGCTTTTTGGCTTGTCTGTTGGACCCGCAGGTATACCGGCATTCATTTGATGGAAATAAATGTAAGGAATATAAATTAGTAGTGGTCGCGATGATAAAGGGATTAGGGATATAAGCAGATCATATCTGCTGTACATCCGCCATGTCTACCAGCCTGATGCCCGCTCCCTGCAGGACAAGTATGGCTCCCTCAATATCATTGACCCTCAGTATGAGCAATGCCTTCTCGGTCTTTGTGACAAAAGCATATGCATAATCGATGTTGATGCTTCTCTCACCCAGTACGTCAGCTATCTTCCCAAGGCCTCCCGGCACATCTTCCATCTCAACGCCGAGAACGTTGGTCTCAGATACTGTGAAACCCGCATTATGCAGCACTTCATGTGCATCGTCAGGCCTGTCAACGACCATCCTGATGATCCCGAAGTCTCCGGCTTCGGCTATTGTGAAAGCCCTTATATTGATGCCGGACTTGCGGAAGTTGCTGGCAATATTGGCAAGACGGCCCGGCTTGTTCTCAGCGAACAGGGAAATTTGTTTTATTATCTTATCTTCCATTGAACCACCTTTACAGATCAAGATTATGTAGTGACAGATATTATAATTTCCTGTTGTCTATGACCCTCTTGGCCTTGCCCATGGAACGTGGCAGGCTGCCCTTCTCAACAAGTTCCACCTTTACGGCAAGGTTGAGCACGTGCTTCAGGGCGGATGATACCTTGGCTTCAAGAACCATTATATCATTGACCTTGTCGCTGAAAGCCTCATCAGTCATCTCTATCTGGACCTTCATGACATCAAGCTCATTGACCCTGTCAACAACGATCATGAAGTGCTCCCCAACTTGGGGTATCTTCATGAGCACGGCCTCGATCTGTCCGGGGAACACATTGATACCCCTGATGATGAGCATGTCGTCCACACGGCCCAACACGCGCATTATACGCGGGTGGGTCCTTCCGCACCTGCACTCATCCCTGTTGATCACAGTGATGTCTCCTATCCTGTACCTGATGAGAGGCAGAGCTTCCTTGGCGAGGGTCGTGATGACAAGTTCCCCGCGCTCGCCGTCGGGTAGCTGCTCTCCCGTTACCGGATCGATGATCTCGATGAGGAACTGGTCTGCCCACACATGTATGCCTTCCTGGTACATGCATTCTGTGAAGAGAGGACCACTCAGTTCCGAAGTACCATAGATATCGTATGCCTTTATTCCCGTGGACTCCTCGATCCTCTTCCTCATTTCCTCTGTCCAGGGTTCCGCACCGAAGATACCCACCCGCATCTGGGTGTTATTCTTTATGCTGACACCCAGATTGTTAGCAACCTCGTTCATGAAAAGGAAATATGAAGGTGTGCATGCAATCACTGTTGACCCGAGGTCCTGCATCAGCTCGATCTGCCTTTCGGTATTGCCTGAACTGACCGGGAGAACGGTGGCACCAACCTCCTCAGCACCGTAGTGGGCGCCAAGACCTCCTGTAAAAAGACCGTAACCGTAACCCACCTGGACGATATCGCCCCTTCCCACACCGATGGATGTCATGGCCCGTGCAAGGGATGTGGTCCATACATCGATGTCGTTCTGGGTATAACCTACAACGGTAGGCTTCCCCGTAGTCCCGGACGATACATGGAAGCGTACAAGCTGTTCGTTAGGCACGCAGAACATGCCTGTGGGATAGGTGTCCCGCAGGTCACTCTTGTAGGTGAACGGGAGCTTCTTAAGGTCCGCAAGGGTCTTTATTTCCCCGGGGTCCACGCCCGCTTCATCAAATCGCTTCCTATAAAAGCCCGAATGCCGGTAAACATAGTTCACCAGGTCACATAACTTTTTCTCCTGTATCTTTTCCAGTTCGGAAACAGGCATTCTTTCTATCCATGGGTTCCAGTACTCTCTCATTCTATCGCCATTTCATTTTTATTCAGGATCTTCCTGCAGGACAGCGGGACATATTGAAGGATTGGGTTTTCCTTTCAATACTTCCCGTATCCTGCCCTTGCATTCTTCAACAATGACATCCATATCAGCCACAACATCTATCCCGGCGGCACCTGCATGGCCTCCTCCTGTCCCGGTATAGCTGGAGCTTATATCCTCCATTATCTTTCCGAGATTGACTCCGGCGCTGACAGCCTCGCGCTTGGCCCTGCCACTGACCCTTACATTGTTATCCCTTGATGTGCCTATGAGAGCTATATCGGCACCTATGTTAAGGAACATAGAAGAAGCCGCCCCTCCGAAAGAGTTCACATGCGAATCCACTATAAGCCAGTCCTCCACGCGCTCGATGTTAGCTCTTGTAGCACACTTGAGCATGGCTATACGCATGGATATGTCCTGCGGTGTTGTAGCCATCATCTCAAGGACCTCTGCATACTCCACCCCGCTTGCATCCACGATCTCAGATACCGTCCTGAAGGTCTCGGCAGTGGCATGCTTGAAGTGGCCTGTATCGGTAATTATGCCGGTCATGAGCCCCAGTGCAGTCCTGCGCATGATGGGAGCCCCCATTATCTTGAGGATGCCAAAGACCATCTCTGCGGTGGACGTGGCATGACGGTGCAGGTAGAAATCGGCATTCTCTATAAGAGCAGTAGTGGCATGATGATCTATGACACAGTATTTTCCCAGTTTGATATCGTTCAGCTGGGAAATGGTGGACGTATCCACGACCAGCGTGATATCATACTCGGAAGGGTCCGGTCTTTCCACTACTTTTATCTTCAGTTTGTCTATCAAAAGAGAAGCGACCCTGTTGCAGCCATCAACAAGTCCTATAGTCCCGCCGATAGCCTCAGAAAGGGCAAAAGCACTGCTCACTGCATCCGGGTCGGCATTACGGTGGCACAAATAAAGGATATTCTGATAGTCCAGAAGCCGGTTGTAAAACTCCAGTTCTTCAACTTGCATGAACACCTCTGATCATCACTAAATAGATTGACCCGAGTTACGTCATTAAAAGGAAAGAGGGCTTACTGTGCCTGCTTCCCCATGGACTGCTCAAGTTGTTCCTGAAGTTGCGTAAAGCGCTTGGAGATACGTTCCTCCTGTCTGGATATGGACTGCAGCCTCAATGATAGTGTTTCCACTTTCTCCTTAAGCTGGGCAATAGTCTCTTCCTTGCCAGCCTTGATATGGAGTTCCCCGACAGTCCTGTAGATAACTGCATCATCTGAAAGTTTCTCAAGCTCTTCAAGCGCCACCCGTGACTCGTTCTGCAGGGATTCCATCTGTGCCTTCTGCATAGCAAGTGATTGCGCCTGTTGCTGAACCTGCTGCAACTGTGCTAACTGGTTCTGTATCTGTGGGGGTATTTGCGTACTCATTTGGTTTCACCTGGCATACCAATAAACCTAAAGTGATTTTAATGTTTCTATAGTGTATGAGCCGCTGAAAACAGCCACTTTAATCCGTTTTTTAAATGAAGTGGATGAGAAAAGTCAATCAGCAAGCTCTTCCTGCAGGGAAGCCACTTCACAGGCCACCTGTACCAGGCGCAGCCAGGTGTTCAGGGACGAACGCATGGAGATTATGTCGTCAGCATTTATAACAAGGTGCAGGCCGGATCCGTCAGCCCTCATTTCCATCCTGGACCGCTCAGTGACCGGGGTTTCAAGCTCCGGCTCAAGGGATCTGAGAACAGCATCTGCATGGACAGTCTCAAACACGGATTCCAGGCGCAGCTTCAGGGTGAATCACCCTCATATATCCGGTAACTTTTGACCTTCAGGTTGAAAAGGGTGCTATCCCCTTCAATGAAATCCATCCTGTCCTCCCAGACTGTGAGAACCCGGGAACCCTGAGGTGCTTTTACATTCTCCAGCAGAAGCATGCCTGATAAAGCCTGTGCAAGGTCACCCTCACCTGCCACAACAGGCACCGCACCCCTGGAGCGGGGATAAGGGCTCGCTGATGGCACCAGAATAACATTAGCAGATAATGCGCAAAATCCTTCAGGATCGTATATGCTGATATTGCCTGGATTGCCGTGATACTCTCCCACTATAAGAAGCGGAGAACCATGAGAGCTGGCCAGGACCTCACCCATACCCATCTTACCACGGTTGACATAATCACTGTCAAAAAAGGATGCCAGAAGCTTACATAAAGTACGCGTACTGGCAGAGGGTTTGCGAGAAGAAGTGATAAGCATCTACTTCTACTCTGCTTTGATGCGCTTGATAGTTGTCGGTCGCTCTTTCACAAGTATCCTGTGCCCGCAGTAAGGGCAGCGGATACCTGTATACTCATAGTCGATCTCAACATTCCGTTTGCATCTTGTGCACTTGTAATCCATGTTCACCTTAAGCTATCTGTTCAGTGGCTTTCCTGACAAGGCGAGTAACGGTTTTACCAACGCTGGTCTGCGGTATGTATGTGCCGCCTGCAAATGTGTAATCACATTTTGCGCATTTCCATATGCCAGTTCCTACCCTGCTCACTGTCGGACGTGCACACTTTGCACAAATATGAGGCATGCGCATCTTCTCTTCAAGATCCGCAACCAGTTTACGGTCTTTTCTACCATATCGTACACCAAACCTGCCTGCTGATCTGGTTACACGCCCTTTCTTCGTATATTTCTTTGCCATGAGTCTAATCTCCTTGAGTTAAATATGAATTCAGTTGAAGTGTGAATGTATCAGATACTCGACAGATGAGCCTTGCGTAGCTCCGCTGCTTTCTCACATGCCATTTCTACGGCCCTGATCGCCTGTTCCTCTGTCAACGCCCCATTACCGCTCTTTTGCATGCCGGATATGGAACCGTCCCGATTTGAAACTATCGTGATCTTTGTATCACATACGGTTTCCTCGTCAAGACCCGGGTCAACCATCAGAGAGCCGCCAATGTTCACCAGCGTGACAGCCAGAGGCGTATCTCTCATAGGCATCGCCATATTCTCTCCTTTCCCGTCGCGCTCTGCAGGGATGGTAGTTGTCATGAGAGCTGCAATTGCACCAAGGGAGGAAGCGTCCTGGATATTGCCAGCGTCGTTGAGAACATGGATATCAATAAAGACAATCCATACCTCTTCTCCCTTCGTAATACATAACTTATTTAAATCAATTGCGCCTGATTCACGAATACCCCTGTCTGTCACACGGGCCATCTCGATAGCACCCTCTTTCGGCGGGCCTGCCTCAAATTCAGGGGATGCAAGCGGATTCAGCTCGAGACTGGTTATAATGACACCCTCATCCGGAGAGTCAGGGAATGGAGCTCCAGCCTGCAGCTTTACACCTACGAGGACCTCGGTCTCACCATATTTCACCCAGGCGGAACCTTCCGCCTTGTCTATGACTTTTGTCTCCAGTGCAATATCCCTGATCTGATCGAAGGAACGGCCATCGACACGTTTACCCTTAAGCATCAGATTATAGATATAATCCTTTTTCAACACAGACATTATTTCATTGCTCACGAGTCTCACTTCCCTCGGTAGCTACCTTTTCCTCATCTTCCGTATCTTCATCGATAAGCTCAATGAACTCTTCCTCCACATCGAGGACCTCCTCATCAGCATCCTCTTCATCCAACTCTTCAGCAGCGGTCTCGTCTTCCACATCCTCTGCTTCTGTTTCTTCGGGAGCTGGCTCAAGGTCTTCTTCAATGAGATATTCTGCGGATTCATCCGCCTCTTCGGTCTCCTCAGCTTCCGGTTCCTCTGAATCGGCTGCTTCTTCAGCTTCCTCAACAACATCTTCAAGGGCGGTTGCCACATCTACTGTTTCCTCAGCTTCATCAGGAACCGGCAGGGCAGTATCATCTGCAAACTTGGCTTTGAGGGCTTCCTTCTGCATCTCCAGGATCTGCCTGCAGCCTTCCTTACACATCTCAAGGGCCTTTCTGAACTCCTCCTGGGTCATATCCCCATCCATCTGGAGGAGGGTTATCTCGCCATCCTGTGTCATTGCCACAGGAAGATCTGCCTGGCCATAGTTATCTTCCGCCTTGTTAAGATCAAGCACAAGCTGGCCATCCACTTTACCTACCGCACACGCGGACACAAGGCCTTTCATGGGAATACCTGCATCAGCAAGAGCCACGGAAGCGGCGTTGATTGCAGCAGTCCTTGTGCCGGCATCAGCCTGGAGCACCTCTGCGAAAACATCGATCACTGCGCCGGGGTAGAGGTGTGTCATAATGACAGGTTCGAAAGCCTCACGGCTTACCTTTGATATCTCAATGCTCCTCCTGCTGGGACCCGGACGTATGCGCTCCTCCACCGAGAAAGCTGCCATGTTGTATCTGTATCTGATAAGGGCTGAATCAGCCTTCTGCAGCCTCCTGGGATGAAGCTCCCTGGGACCATAGACTGCCACAAGTATCTTATTGTTGCCCCATTCCAGATAACAGGAACCATCTGCTCTGGAAAGCACGCCGATCTTTATTTTCATCTGCCGTATCTCATTGATCTGCCTGCCATCGAGGCGTAAACCATTCTCATCAATGAACTTTTCAGGTTTATCACTCATACTAATTCTCCAATATTCACGCTATAGGCCGGTCACATTTTACAGAAGACTGTCTGGATCATTCATCCGTCTCTTCAAGAAGCGCATCTACTTTTCTGTAAGTATCCTCGGAAATGTCGCGTGGATCCTCTGTTGACCCCTCGCCGGAGTCCACCGTAACAGCATCCTTTTCCTCAGGAACTGTGCCATTGTCTTTTTCTTTTTCGTCCTTCAGGAATTGATATATCCTGTCAGTCAGCCCGTCCATGTGCGACTGCTGCATGATCATCCTGATGGCATCATCAAGAAGATCCATGTCCTTGTCTTTCCCGTTGATCCATATCCTTCCGTTCTGGCCTACGAAGATCTCACAATCGGTTTCCTTCTTGAGCATGGAAACCATCGAGCCACCATGTCCTATGACCCTTGGGACCTTTGCGGGGACGACTTCGATTATGCGCCCTACCTTAAGAGGACGTAATCCCCTGTCCCTCATGGAAAGTTCTACCTTCATGGCCGGACTCACGTCCTTTACGCGCAGCAATGCGGAATCACCGACATCCATTATTCCGGCCATCTGGGATGAATCCACACGCCTCGGATATTCAGAAACATGCAGCAGGCCATCATATGGAGAACCGACGCTGAATATCCAGTTCGAAGGAGTTACATCGATAACAGTGCCAATGACAAAATCCTTGGCTGCAGGGATGTACTTTCCGGAGAAGGGAATGACCGATATCTTATTCTTGGCATTTTTGACACCGTACAGAAGAGAATATACCTTCCCATCTCTTACATAAGTACCGGAACCTGCATCGTTTGGATTCTCCGATAAAAGCTGTCCCGGCAATACAATTTCACGTTCCATTGTACATCCTCATAAAATCTTTGTTTCAGCATCCCCTTTAGTCAGGTGATTTATCAGGCTGTAGAAGTCGTTCTGCATTCCTGCAGGCATTTTCACCACAGCCACCCAGGACCCGTCACCCTGCCATTCATTCCTGACCAGGGTTGCAAATTTGGATATCTCACCATAGGATTTGGCGGCATACTCCCCAGGAACCTTGACCGCGATATTGATCTCCTCGAACCTGATGGGGATTATGGGACGGATCGCCTTCATTACGATATTGACCTGCTCCTCCACGCTCTTGTAAAGATCTATGTGGACCTTCGCCTCTTCCATGGCCTTTTCTATCCTGGCCGGGGGGTGAGGGGTCATTGTCTGGGGATTGATGGCGTTCTGCGCAATAACTGTGATTATCTGCCGGGTCTTCTCCTCAAGTATGTGCTTCCTCTGTTCCTTAGTAAGCTGAAGTTCTCCGTGCAGTATGATATTCTTGGCAACTTCCATGATATCGGTAGTGCCAAAAGCGCTCTCAAGCTCGGATTCGGAAACATGGTCCCCTTGACCTGCATCAGAGAAAACAGACTCAACAGCAATTATATCCTCGATATTGATCTTTTCGCCCCTTCTAAATGCAAATGCTCCGTCAGGGTCCACATACACCTCGAACTGGTGCTTGCCTTTCTTGAGCCTTGCTATCACAGATTCGTCAAGAGATACCATATTAGTCACTCCGATAACTTTTTGAACTTACTCGATCACTCTGTCGATCCTTCTTCAGGGCCCTGGGCTTTTTCGCCTTCGCCTTTGGATTCGTCTTTCAGTTCATCGCGAATGCGCTGTACGTAAGTTTCGACCTCATCCTCAGAGAGCTTCCTGAACTGCTTATCCTGGAGGGTGACAAGACCAACTTCGAGAGTGGCAGCATCCACTTTTCCTTCCGTGGACCTGTAGATGGCCTTCATTCCGAGCATGATTGCAGCGTCCATATCCATGTCATCCCTGTAATCGGATTCGAATATCTCCATGAAAGTGCTCCTGCCGGCACCTATTGCCGTAGCCTTGTATTCGAGCAGTGCACCGCTTGGGTCTGTTTCGAACAGCCTCGGCCTGGAATCATCGACACCTGCTATCAGGAGAGCTGTACCATAAGGACGTGCACCGCCATACTGGGTGTAGGATTGCTTGTGATCGCATATCTTCTTGGAAAGCACTTCCACACCTATCGGCTCATCGTAGGACACACGGTTTATCTGGGCTTCGACCCTTGCCCTGTCCACGAGGGCACGGGCATCTGCAACCAGACCGGATGTAGCAGCCCCTATATGATTGTCGATCTGGAATATCTTCTCGATGGATTCAGCTTCTATCAGCCTGCTTGTGATCCTCTTGTCAACGAGCAGCACTACCCCGTCAATTGCTTTTACACCGGCTGCAGTCGTACCTCTCTTGACGGCCTCCCTTGCATACTCTACCTGGAAAAGGCGTCCGTCAGGACTAAAAACAGTGATGGCACGATCGTAACCCATCTGTGGTGTCATTTGCATCTTAATCTCATCTCCTCTATTAACTTAAAATAGCAACACTAAATCTAGTTTCTACTTGAAATATGTATTCTACTCATTTATATGTGACTGTTCCTTCGGATTAAATACATCCACACCCGCTAAATACTTTTTTGTCGCTCCCTGGACAGTCCCCGATATGCCGAGTATGTGAACAATGACCTTCGTACCTTTCACGGCCGTGATACATGCAAGCACTGCACGCGTACTGACAGTCCTGTCGTACGCGCAGCGCACTACTCCCTTTGAATCCTCGAAGGCAAGCAGCCGTATGGCGCATTCACTTGATCCGACATCACCCAGAAGGGAGCCGGAGGACGAAAAGACCTCCCTTATCAAATCCTCCCTCTTTACCGGCTCCTCCGATATAAGCTCAAATGCCAGGTACCGGTTCCTTGCACGCTGCGTTGGAGGAAGTATCTTCATCAGCAGTCACCTTCATCCGTACTTCCGGCATCTGCATCATCATACACCAGCTGCACACCCTCACTTATATATCCTGCAGGAGGACGATTCCTTGCGATTATGGACAAAGGCGTTGCTGTAAGTCCGGCCATTGCCTCTTCTGCAGACATCCCGAACAGTGTGGCAAGAGCTGCCAGCTCCCGGGGGGCACGCATGTCAAAACAGGATCTGGCATTACCTGTCAGGATAAAAGGGACATCATACTTTCTCACCAGCTGCAGGTTCTTCCTGCTGTTGGCCAATGCCTGGACCCTGCTTCCTCCTCTTGAATGGATCAGGACCCCAAGGTCAAAGGAAATGGCTACATGATTCTCGCTTGCTTCTTTTGCAAGCACCTGATTGAAGCCGTTATCCTGCCCGATGCCCAGGTTCACCAGCACATCCACGCCCGGATTCTCAACAGCAGCCCGGTTTATGCTCTCGCTGCCTCCCGAGACAGCGATGACGTCTACCTTGCCCCGGTACTTGCTGATCATGCCATGAAGTTTTGAAGGGTTGTCGGTCCTTATCTCGACTCCGCTCAGTACTTCAAAGCCACCGATCCTGTCGCAGGATACCTGCTGTTTAGCAGTGTCCGGGTTTGTGATGGCAATGCCACTATAGCCCAGACGCCTTGCCACTGTAGCGAACTCCCGAACCGAGTTACCGTTTTCAGGGATGCAGCAGACATTCAGGTCATAGAAGCCGGAGCTAGCCAAACAACTCCTCCACGATCAGGCCAGCCTTCTGCCGGTTCTTCGGATATGTCTCGATCTTGACCCGGACAATAATGGCATCCGATGAGGACGTGAGTTTTACCTGTTCCCCGAAAGCTGCCTGCTTGTCGAGCCGGATGTGGAATACCTGGTCGTCATCAAGACGGTCCGGCATCTCCTCCCTCAGGAGCTCAACATCCTCAGGCAACATGTGCTGCCTAATAAAAGCGGCCAGTGCTTTCAGGTCCTTTTTGCGCGGTACATGCGCACTGAAGATTGTCATGCGATTGCCATAATGGCCTTCAGCATCGATCACTTCCACAATATCATCGGTATTGCGGTCCTCCCCTTCCGGAGAAGGCAGTAAAAAGAAGTCCAGGGCCTTGCGGACCCTGGCCGGATCTTCAGTGGAATGCGCTATCGCACGCAAGTCAATATAATGGATCACTTGCCCCTGTTCTGGTGTGACCTGATGCTCGGCCTGGTCTTCTCGGTACCATTACCGCGTGTCATCATACCTCTGCCCTTGCGGCCTGCACTGGTCTTGCCGCGCGGGGCACGCCCCTTGTGGCTGCTGTTGCATATCCAGTTGAGGTTGCTGTCACTCTGAATTACCGGGTGGCTTGGGTCTACAAGGATCACTTCGTACCACTTGAGCTTACCGTCTTCCCCTACCCAGTAGGAGTTCAGTACTTCCATGTTCGGGAACTTCCTGCCTGCGCGCTCTTCAGCAATCCTCTGGATGCTCTTTCCGGCAGTGATCTTATTCTTACCCATGTTGTGGGTACGCCTTCCGCGCACATACCTGGATCTCCTGAGACTTCCCCTGCGCACCTGTACACGGGCAACCACTATGCCCTGCTTTGCCTTGTAGCCAAGAGAGCGTGCACGGTCGATACGGGTAGGGCGCCTTATCTTTGTGACTGAGCCCTCTTTTCTCCATTCCTGGAGCCTTTCCCATCTGAGTTCGCTGACATAGGTAGTGTCAGGGTCCTTCCATGCGTCTCTTATATAGCTGTAAAATGATCTGGACAAATACGTTCACCTTTGTTTCATTTACTTGTTTCACGGTTCAGCTTCAAAAGCCACATTCCCACGGGACATATCCCGACAATGAAACAGGGCTACTACCCGCTGATAGGATTTAAACTTTTTTACCGGAAAATTAAGGGACATTTCCGGAGGTCATGCTGACCAGAGAGAACACAGAAAAAGCAGTCGGTGGTCCTGATACTGCTATCAGACATCCTTGCTGAAGATGCTAAGATCCTCGCCGGAGCAGATCAGACCCGTAACTTCGCCACCATTGCCGCCCAGCAGGGTATCATACCAGCGGATAGTGATATGCCGGCCATCCTTGCATACAACAGGGATCTCCCAGTAATCCGGCAGCTTCGAATTGCCTGCCAGTGCAGCCAGCAGGGATGTCCTCACTTCGTCACCCATATCCTCCCGGACGACAGCCTTCACAAAATCCTGCCCGATAAGCTCGAATTCCTCATATCCGAGTGCCTCATTGCCCTTCCTGTTAATGAGATTGATCCTCAGGTCCGGGTCCACGACCACCACAATGAAACCTGCCGCATCAAGATAACCCAGAGCATCGTTCCTTTCGGCAAGTATTTTATCCTGCAGGTGTTTGATGCGCAATAAAGACCTCACACGGGTAACCAGCTCCAGCCGGTTCACGGGCTTGCCAAGGAACTCGTCGGCGCCTACCTCAATACCCTTTATGCGGTCGTCCTTACCGGACAGAGCCGTGACCATGATCACCGGAAGGAACTGAGTCTCCACGGAAGTTTTCAGCCTCCTGCAGACCTCGTACCCATTCATGTCAGGCATCATGACGTCCAGAAGGACTATGTCAGGTTTATCACTCCTGATCTTCTCAAGAGCTTCCTGGCCGTTGTATGCACTGACCACATCATACTCAGACCTCAGGTAAAGCCCCATCAGTTCAACAATTGCCTGCTCATCATCAACAATGAGTACTTTGTCCCTGTCCTGCATCCACTTTTTGCTCCATTTTTAAGTACATTTATTATGATCGCACATCTATGGTTAATATATGCATGTCAATATAAATATGATGGTAATCACACCCCATACTTTCACGGTTCATGAGAGTAACAGCGAGATTCTAGAGAGTATTATACTTCTTTCTGCATATATAATTTTAGGCACATGAATGTATGAAAAATGCTGAAAAAAGCTTTCAGGAAGCCAAGAAAAAGGAAATGGGGCTGGTGAGATTTGAACTCACGATCGACGGGTCTCTCCGAACTGCTGCATTACACAGCATTAAGGTATGAGCAACATCAGTGCTCCAACGGTTCCTCACCGGCCAACCCCGTCGGGTTAAGCCTCAGTAGACCCGTTGTTCATCATCTATCCGCTGGAGCCCATCGCCATGCCGGGCTAGGCCACAGCCCCATGATCTGACTGTACCCCTGAATATGCCTTATGGAAGATATATTTAGCGGTACAATCTGTAGCGACGAACCTGAAATGCCACATGGAAGGCCATATTTACTGGCATTCGACCCGGTCAAGACTGCCAAGCCGGCACAGCTCTGTGCACAGCTTCTCTATCTCTGAGCGAATCTCTTCCCTGGAATGGCCATACATGAGAGCGAGGTACATGGCACCGCCTGCGCCCACACCCTCCTTGACAAAACCAAGTTCATATTGCCTCAGGCCCTGTGAAGCGGACTTGCCAAACCCTGGATCAACACCGTAGTAGCTTGCACCGAGCCTCTCTGCGATCTCCCGGAAACTGGCAGACTCGTCATTGACAACATAGCTTGTCGTGACTATAGTGATGCTATCCGTCGGGTATTCCAGGTGCTTTATTACTGCATAGATGGCTTCCATCTGAGTGCCGCCTGCAAGTATCACGGGCGTGCTTCCAAGACCGGCAGCAAGACCTGCAACTGCAACCATCATAGGGTCACCTACACAAGCTACAGCCTTCAGCGGCTCATCCCGCAGGGAGCCGGGTGTGATGCCCGAGGATTTCAGGGCAGCTGCAACAACTTCCCTTTTAAGGGACAGAGGATTGGAACTCGAGCTGCTGCTCACATCCCCGCTGTATCCCAGGGATTGCAGCACTGCGTTGGCAGTTGTGGTCCCTGCAGGAATGCTCTCCCCTATGACTACAAGGTCATGCTTCCCGGCAAGCTCCTGTCCCAGTTTGAATGCATTACTGAAGACCTCATCAACTTTATGCACAGCCACGGAGCCCCTTATATCAGAACCCGGCATGCCCCCGAGTTCCACAAGGGGAACCTCTTTTGCAGGGAATACCCTCAGGCCTGCATTCACGATCAGCAATGGTACCCCGGTGAGGGTCAGGGCCACTCTTGTTATCAGGGCAGGAGTGGGGGTATCATAAGGAGGGGTCATCGGCAGGATAGGGATGTCGATGATAGTACCCTTGTGCAGGACCTCCGCATCTCCTGCAGGCGTGTAATCCGTCAGCTTTGCAGTTTTCCCGGCGGCCGAGAGACCTTCAATGTAGGCGGTCTCAGTGTTTCCAAGCACACATACGAACAGGGGCCTCTCAGGCAAACTGGCATTCTCGGGTGATAGGGCATCCATAGTTATCACCTCACTTATTTTAGATGGTATATATCATCTTTTCCTGTCAGAGACCGGTCATATGCACAGTACCGGAGCCCCTGCCAGGAGCCCGGCACCGAGTGCTCAGTAGGTCCTTGCCACATATACCTGCATATCTGCATCAGTTCCGCAGGTGATGCATTTGCCTTTGCATGGCTCCTGCCCTGTGGGGATACCCAGGATGCCGGCACCGATCTCATCCTCAAGCTTCAGGCCGCATTCCTTCTTACCGCACCAGAAGACCTTCGCTATACCCTGTGTTATCTTCTGCCTTATCTCATCATGAGTGCTGCAGTCGAATATACGCTCTTCGACTTCCTGTTTTGCCTTTTCGTACAGAGAAGTCTGGACAGCCCCGAACAAGGAAAGAACCTCATCAGAGATATTCTCAAGAGACACCTGCCTCTTCTCTCCGGTATCACGGCGCACCAGCATCGCAGCGTTGTTCTTCAGGTCCCTCGGACCAAGCTCAAGCCTTACAGGAACGCCTTTCATTTCCCATTTGTAGTATTTGGCCCCGGGGCGATCCTCGCTTGCATCTACCTTTACCCTGATTCCGGCGGCCTCAAGCTTATTCTTTACGCTCTCACACGCCTGCAGCACATCCGAGGATTCCTTGAAAATGATAGGGATAATGACAACCTGCACCGGAGCGATCTCTGGCGGAATGACAAGCCCCTTGTCGTCGCCGTGTATGGAGATCAATGCAGCCACCGAGCGTTCGGAAACACCATAGCAGGTCTGATGGGCATATACCTGCTCACCGTTCACGTCCTCATAGGTGATATCGAAGGTCTTTGCAAAGTTAGCCCCAAGATGGTGAGCCGTGCCGACCTGGAGGGTCTTGCCATCCGGCATGAGCGCATCTGTGGCTATGGTATAGTCAGCCCCCGGGAATTTGTCCCAGTCAGGTCTCCTGGAGGGCAGTACCGGAATAGCAAGCCTGCGATAGAACTCCGTATATATCCTTATGGCCTCGTCCACCTGTGCCGCTGCCTCATCCCAAGTGGCATGCACTGTGTGTGCCTCCTTAAAGGAGGTGATCTCACGCAGCCTGATAAGAGGGCGCGTGTGCTTGGTCTCGTACCTGAAGGTATTCACTATCTGGTACAGCTTGAGAGGCAGGTCTGCATGGGAGCGGACCCAGAGCTTGTACATGGGATAAATGGCAGTCTCACTGGTCGGACGCAGTGCAAGTTTCACATCCAGAGGTGATGTGCCTCCGTGCGTTACCCAGTAGACCTCGTCCTCGAAACCCTTGATATGCTCTGCCTCCTTCATGAACTCGTTCTCCGGGATCAGGAGCGGGAACAGGGTCTCCTGGTGGTCTTTGTCAAGCAGTTCGCGCATGATATTGTAAGTATTCCTCCTGATGTTGAAACCAAAAGGATACCAAACATAAAGTCCTTTAACAGGGTAACGGACATCCATTATCTCTCCTTTCTGGAGGAGATCATTGTACCATTCACTGAAATTCTCTTTTTTAGGAAGTGCGGCCTCTTTCTCTTGTTCTGCCATAGGGTCACCTATATACTGATTATATCACAATATTTCCATTGATTTTGGCTAAATTAACAAATGCATTGCTTATAAGGCATTTCCTTCATGATCAGGTATTCCAGCAACTGCCCGGAGAGATCCGCGAGAAGGTAAAAGAGAGACGGGGAATAAAAACCGTAAAAGCGGGGATCATCTTTTGATGTCCTTTCTCATGCACAGGAACCAGCCGCTGCATTTCAGGCTCTCGTTTTCACCAGTCGCCCGGTCCTTCGCGCCTGTCCATGTGGTAGGATTGGGGACTATGACATCCTCACCTGGATGCCAGTTCTCGGGAGTATATACGTGCTCCCTGTCAGACTTCTGGAGAGCGAGGATCAGCCTTTTAATCTCATCCATGTTCCTGCCGTTGGAAAACGGATAGTGGAGCATTGCACGGATCTTTGCCTGCGGATCAATGATAAAGGTTGCACGTACAGTCTCCGTACTGAACTCCTGCAGCTTGAGTTTTCCCCCTGTACGCTCGAACTTTTCAAGGATCTCCTCGGGAGAATAGCGTGCATGAGGGTGTATCATGCCATACCTGCATGCAACGTCCATGCTCAGATCCTCAATGACGGGGAACATGATGTCTACATTCTTCATACCCTTATACTCTATCTTGTCCCGGATGGCCTCAAGCCACGCTATATGGGAACTGTTGCTGTCAATTGAGAGACCGAGAAGTTCGGTGTTGATCTTCCCGAATTCCTCCTGCATGGAGGCAAAACGCATGAACTCTGTGGTGCATACAGGAGTGAAATCACCGGGATGGCTGAAGAACACCACCCACTTCCCCCTGTAATCATCGGGGAAGTTCACAACACCCAAAGTGGTTCTGGCAGTAAAGGACGGCGCATCGTCCCCTATAAGCGGCATGGTGACATTGTGACAGCGTTCCTCTGGCAAGATGTATCCTCCCACAGTTCATCAAATATATGATAGTTTATATCGGATCCCAATATATATAAGGTTTCGGAGACAACATGAAAAAATTTAGCTTGGTCAGGAGTAATCGAAATTCATAAGCTGCAGAGGAACGGGGGCCTGGCTGCTTAGGCAGGCCCGTAAAGGGATCAATCCGTTAAGGAGTGATCCGCATCACATGCATCGATCTCCATCTCTGCAGACGAGGTATCGAACACGATCATCCCGGTTTTGAGCTGTCCTGCCTCTTCCGGGCTGAGCAGTGTGGACTTTGCCTTATCGGAAATGATAGCACTGTTCCCCAGAGGGTCCTCTATGATAAGGGTGAGTTCTCTTTTGCAGTCCATGGCATCCCTTAAGGCCTGCTGGATATCAAGGCCAAGAGAATACTTCTCCGGCTCTTCCGCACTCCATTTGGTTGCTGTCACTACAACGCTCAGTATCCTGTCAAGCACGCCTTCCACATTGGTCACGTAAGACTCGGAAATTGAGCCCGGTTCAACATCAATGCCAAGCTCAGGCACACGTATCGTACCGGAAGTGGAACGCACCACCCTGCTGTACAGGTCTTCCATGCTCTCAACTTTCAGCTCATACCTCACAGGCTCCCTCTGTGCGAGGATCAGGGTATCCGAGAACTTGAAGCCGCAATCACACCTTGATGTGATGTGCATGACCTCGCCAAAATAAGGAATATCATCACCCTGCCAGTTGATGATAAGCTCCTCATGACAGAGGGGACAGGAAGTACGGGTTACGAAATTGTGGCAGGGAGCTTCTTCACTCAATACCTTCCACCAAGGATCTTAGACCTGTCGATCTTGATGCCGGTGGGTGTCACAAGCACCTGGTCATCCTTTATTCCCGCGATATCGCCATGCACATCCATGACAACATCCTTTAGGTCCTTCAATGCGCGGTCAAGCATGAGCTTGTCGGCCTTTATGTTGGAGATATCGATCATTACAATATTTCCGCCATATATCTCCCTTTTAAGGGCAGTCAGTTCGTTAAGGTTGGTCAGCTCGGCAACCCTTATGTATGTCTCTGCAGGTTCCTCATCCAGCACTTCTTCGTACTTGGTAAGGTCAAGTTCGGTGTATTCATCTTCAACTGTTGTGGTTTTGCTAGTGCCACCAAACAACTTGTTCATGATCTTTGCCATAATGAGCCCTCATGTATTGAATAACATTGCTGCTATATTAATAATATCGATACTACTTAAATTATTACCGAGTAATGCCAGCATCCAGACCCGGGCAGGCCCGGACCCATGTGCCATTCACGTTCGCTTATGATTAACTATAATTATGCGTATATTTATAAACCATTTCATGATATATTAATCATTTCTTTCAGATGTCAAGGTTCCACAGCTTGTCGCCCACATAGTGTACTGACTTGATAGCCTTGCCGGAACTTGCCTTCATGTCGGCCCCGGAGATGATGGCAGTACCTATGGCAAGCGGCTTGTTATGTGTCTCTTCCACAATGATCACCGGATCCCCTGCCTTGATATCAGGATCGGCGAAAACTATGCCAGGGCACATCACATCAGCACCGTTGACAACGAACCGGACTGCTCCGGCATCGACTTTGACCACGTTCTTCCTCAGGCCAAGTTCAAGCACTCCTCTCACAGTGGGGAAATAAGCATCACCTATCTGGAAAAGCAGTACTTTGCCCTCGATTATGACAATCGGCAGGTCATCCGCAGTAGCTGTCTCGAACTTCTTTTCGGAGAAACTGTCCACAACATCACCAAAGGAATCCTTCAGCTCCTTAAGCAACCTGGCCTTGTCCGATTTCCTTATTTGTACCCTGGATCTGACTTTCAACTGATCACCAGCAACAGAGACTTACATGTCCTGCTTTGATTCTGCATATGTACGTAGGGATATGTAAAGGCTAGGTGTGACGGAGCCTTAAACCTTGCGAAAACCATGCTTTGGCTTCATGTCACACCAATCCCAGAGGCCTTTTACCTGACAATCACAACCGGCATTCCACTTACATCCAGCACGTCCACGGACCTGCCTGCTGACACCACTTCCTTTTCCACATCGACGAATTCGGGCTCAAGCTCTATGATCTCGCCATTAACGGATAAGGATATCCTGCCTCCGGAGATCTCATCGGCTATCTTTTTCGGGTTCTCCTCAAGCAGAGCATCTATTATGGCCTTCGCCTGTCCCCTGAACCTGGGGCCGATCTTGCCCATGTTAGGCTTGACATTCACGGGCACATGCTCGAAGTCTGGCTTGCCTGGTATGACCTCCACCGGGGAATTCGTCACTCCTGTGAGATCTGCCACATCAAGGCTTACGCTATAGAGCTCGATCTTTGCAAGGCTTGCATTGAGCGCCATGCCTTTCTCGGACTTGTACCTCCTGACAGCGCTTGCAACGTCCTTGATGAACTCACCGGACTTCTCTGACTCCTCATCAATGAGATCTTCCCTTGCCTTTGGCCAGGACTGAACGTGTATGCTTCCCTTGCCCAGATAGGAGAACATCTCTTCTGCGAAGAAGGGAGCAAAGGGTGCGAGCAGCCTTACGAGAGTGTCCATCGTCACATACAGAGTATACTTTGCGGCCTGCCTGCCTGCGCCGTCCTCACCGTAAAGGCGGGACTTGATGAGTTCAAGATAGTTGTCGGCTAGTATTTCCCATGAGAAGCCGCGTATAGCCTTGAAGGCTTCATCGAACTGGTATGCTTCCATGCTGTCCGTCACAGTCACAATGAGCCTGTTAAGATGGCTCAGCAGCCACCTGTCCACGACTTCCAGTTCTGATGCGTCCACTTCCTTATGTTCGTAGTCCTCAAGGTGGGACATTGAGAACCTGTATATGCTCCACACCTTGGTAAAGAACCTGGAAGCAGCTACGACATCCTTCCAGCGGAACATGACATCAGAGCCTACAGAGCCGCCAACAGCCGCCCATTGCCGGAACGCATCTGCGCTGTACTCCTTGATGACCTCTTCCGGCGAGATGACATTGCCCAGGGACTTGCTCATCTTATGCCCGTCCTCACCAAGGACCATGCCGTTGATAAGTATGGAATCCCAGGGCCTCTTGCCTGCAAGGGCCATGGATCTCAGTATGCTGTAGAAGGCCCAGGTACGAATGATATCGTGGCCCTGCGGACGCAGTTGTGCCGGAAGTCTCATCTCATGATCGGAGAGCCAGCCGGTCACATTCAGCACTGTGATGGAAGAGTCCATCCAGGTGTCCAGCACATCCTCTTCAGGCTCGAATCCTGTGCAGCCACAACGGCATGCCTCAGGCGGCTGCTGTCTTGTGGGGTCTATGGGCATCCATTCTTCCTTTGCGACCATGACCTCGCCGCAGTCCTTACAGTACCACACCGGTATCGGGGTTGCGAAGATCCTCTGGCGGGAGATGCACCAGTCCCATTCCATGGTGCTGATCCAGTTGTCAAGCCTGACCTTCATGTACTCGGGCAGCCATTTGATCTCGTCGGCTGCCTTTGCAACCGCATCGGTATCTATTTTCACGAACCACTGCCTCTCTGACAGGATCTCTATTGGAGTGTCGCAGCGCCAGCACATGCCCACATTCTGGTCCAGGGTCTTCTGTTCGTAAAGATGGCCCTGCGCTTTGAGATCCTCGATTATTGCAGCCTTGCATTCAGGGATACTCATTCCCTCATACTTGCCTGCGATGGCGGTCATACGGCCGTTCTTGTCGATGGCCTTGCGCAGCGGAAGCTGGTGTTCCACCCACCAGCGTACGTCCTGCTTGTCACCGAAGGTACATATCATGACAACGCCGGTACCGAATGACGGATCAACCTGCATGTCGCCGATCACAGGGACCTCGTGGCCGAAGAGGGGAACCTTCACATTTGAGCCGACATGGGCATTGTAGCGCTCGTCATCTGGATTGATGGCAACCGCCACACAGGCTGCAAGCAGCTCAGGCCTGGTAGTCGCGATCTTCAGTTTGTCGAAGTTGAGGAAATTGAGCTTTGTATCCCTTGCCTCATATTCCACTTCAGCGAAGGCGATGGCGGTCTCACATCGGGGGCACCAGTTCACAGGGTGCTCTGACTGGTAGACACGTCCCATATCATACATCTTCCTGAAGGAGCGCTGGGTCTTGGAGTAATACTCAGGCTCCATCGTAACAAACTCATTGCTCCAGTCCACGGAAAAGCCCAGGTTCATCAGGGTGGCGCGCATCTTCTCGATGTTCCCAAGGGTGAGATCGCGGCACATCTGCCTGAACTGCTCCCTTGGGACCTCGTTCTTCGTGATGCCGTGGATCTCTTCGACCTTTACCTCGGTAGGCAGGCCATGACAGTCCCAGCCCTGAGGGAACATGACGTTGTAACCGCACATTCTCTTGTAGCGTGCCACGAAGTCGATATAGCACCAGTTGAGAGAGTTACCGATGTGGAAGTTACCGGTAGGATAAGGTGGAGGAGTATCGATAATATACTGTGGTCTTGTATTGTCTTTCCAGTCGAAATGGTACATGGACATATCCCAGCTTGATTTCCACTTGGGTTCAACTTCATGCGGGATGTATTCTTTTGGGACCGTCATTCTAACTCTCCGATAAACGTTATATAGTGATTGTATTTTTTATCTTAGAGTGGTCTAAGATTATTTAAACATATCTGGTTGCATGCGCCTCTTTATTGCGGGCAGGCTGCAGGCGTCAGGTAGTAAAGCAAGCTTTATGTGATATACTAACCGGTCGGAAGCAGTCAGGCCCCGGAAAGGCGCACCGGAAGAAAAGCATAACAGAAGAACATGTTTTGGCAGACCGGCTTAGCGCAACGGCTTTATACATACCTATTCAATAAAATGATGGAGTGTTGTGATTCCTGAGAACAGGATTGCAGAGTGAAGCGGGGGAAGAAGAGGCAAAAATATGAATTTCGCAGACATACTTAAAGGCAGAGAAGCTGAAGGAAAAGAAAAGCATGTGCCAGAAATAGATATTATCAGAGGGCATGGAAAAGACAAGAACGACTTTGTGAGGGTCACCGTAGGGAAAGAAGTACCGCATCCCAATACTGCGGAACACCACATTGAATGGGTGGAGCTTTACGGTATCACAAAAGAGGGACGGACCATCAACTTCGGGCGCATGGGCTTCGAGCCGATATATACCGATCCGGTGGCCACATTCCATGTAAAGGGCATTGACAATTTCAAGGCTTTCTGCGCACTGGAATACTGCAACATACACGGAGTATGGCAGAACTGCATCGAAGTATGAACACAAATGTCCATATCGTGGCAGCCGATCGCCACACCTTTTATATAGATGGGCAGGGAAGCTTATCCTTGGGGATGGATGCAAACCAATCCATACAACAGGAAGGCGATATAAATGTTCGTAGCTCTCGCAGCAAAAATGGTCATACTTGCTATGACTGCATCCCTGCTGGCATATGTATATGTGAGTTACATGGCGCCTCACATGTAAAAGTGAGGGGCTGAAAGGAAAAAGGTATCAGATATTCTTATCGTACCCTATTTCCTCTTTTGTCAGATAGCATGCCGGATCATCTGCCCATACATTACCGAAAACTGCTTCCGCACGCACACGGAAATTGCCGTTACACACATCAAGCCACTTGCAGTTGGCACATCGGTCTGCATTCTCTTTTAACAGTGGCTTGCGGTCCTTCAGGCCTGCCATGAGGGTATCTGAAGTATCTCTCCAGATATCACTGAACCTGCGTTCCTTTACATTGCCAAAGCTGTAATGCCTCCAGAACTGATCAGGGTGGACGGAGCCATCCCAGGAAACGCATCCAAAGCCTATTCCAGTGGAGTTGCCCTGATTCATCTGCAGGAGTTCAAGCACTTCTGCTGCGCGCTCCGGGTCCTCCCTGAGCAGGCGCAGGTAGATGTAGGGACCGTCACAGTGATTATCAACCGTGAGCACCTCCACCATCCTGCCCTTTCCATGAAGCTCCCTTGTCCTGTCAATTAACAGGTCCACGGTCTGCCGGGTCTCCTCCAGGGACAAGTCTTCATCTATCATCGACGAACCCCTTCCGGAATACACAAGATGATAGAAACAGATGCGGGGGATATTCTCTTCTTCCAGCAGGTCGAAAATGGCAGGAATATCCTTCACATTATGCTTATTGATAGTAAAGCGCAGGCCAACCTTTATGCCTTCCTTCTGGCAGTTGCGAACCGCCCTCAGGGCCCTGTCAAAAGCTCCTTCGACACCCCTGAACATGTCGTTGGTTTCCCTCATGCCGTCAAGGGATATACCGACGTATGACAGGCCAATCTCCTTGAGGGTCTTTGCCATACTCTCCGTGATGAGAGTACCGTTTGTGGATATCACAGCACGGATGCCTTTTGAGGTTGCATATGCTGCCAGTTCCGGCAGGTCCTTTCTCATCAGGGGCTCTCCCCCCGAGAACAGTATGACCGGGCAGCCGAACTCTGCGAGGTCGTCTATCAGATCCTTACCCTGCTCTGTGGTAAGCTCGTTACTGTAATCAATATCCTTTGAATGGGCATAGCAGTGAACACAGCGAAGATTGCAGCGCTGGGTAACGTTCCAGACAACAACCGGCTTCTTGTCCTTTGAGAACTGGAGCAGATGAGAGGGAAGTTTCTTTGAATCGCGCCCGTAACGCAGCGCGTCAGAGGGCTCTACGGTCCTGCAGTATAACTTTGAGATGCCTATCATGATGAATGCTCCGCAATAAAAGGACAAGTACAGGAGAGACCTGCATCCTTGATTGAGCAGACTATAGAATAATAGTATATTACACCTGTGGTTCGTACATATACTAAGAAACCCGGAACCACGACAGAAAACACAGGAGCGGATAAAGTGAAAAAAGAATAATTAAAGTTGAAGTTACTGATCTGCTCTTTTTCAGGATAGCTGCTCCCTGATGGACCTGAGCACTTCCTCGAAAGTGAATTTGTCAGGTATTGCGGACACTTTGACCCCATATCCTGCAAGGGTCTGCGCCGTGGGACCTCCAATGGCTGCAACAACGGAGCTGTTCAGTGCATTGATAACCTGCTCCTCGGAAGCCCTTGAGCGTGCATGTTCGAAGAAATTATGCACCATCATGGAACTTGTGAAAGCAAAGGCAGATATCTCTCCATTAAGGGCTGCATCGATGAGCCTGTCCTGCTCGCCCCCCTCAGGCTTTGCCAAGGTGTATACCTTGGTCTGGTTGACAACGGCACCGCAGCTCTGCAGGCCTTCAACAAGCTGTCTGGAGCCATAGAAGCTTCTGGCAGTGTCAACTGTCCTGCCTGTCACATCGTTGCGCAGGTAGTCCACAAGACCCTCGGAACTGTAGACGCCGGGCATCCCCATCACATTGATGCCTGTCTTCTCAAGAGCCTTGCGCGTGGTCGGACCAATGGCTATGACCTTTGTCCTGTTGAGTGCGTCGATAAAGGCTTTCCTTGAACCTTCAGGGATCTTGCGCAGGGTGAAATCTATCCCGTTGGCACTTGTGAATATGACATAATCAGCCCTGCCGTCGAGCACCCTTTCCACAAAGCCGTCAAAGTACTCATCTTTCATATCGGTTATCTCGACCATGGGCACTGTGACAGGTTCAAAACCCATTGACCGGGCCAGCTCCACGGATTCCCGGATGTATCTCTCTGGGCGCATGATGGCTATCACCGGCTTTTTAGCACCCTCAGACATTGCATTTTCAGCCATTGACATTCCTCCTCTAGCGATCTGCAAGGATCTGCTCGCCAAGCTCATCATGCAGTTTTACCACATTGCCAATAACAGTGATAGCAGGAGCCCTGACCTTTCGTTCCTTAGCAAGTGATGCTATGTTCTCGAGGACACCGACTGTCACGCGCTGGTCCGGACGGGTTCCCCTTTCGATCAGTGCAACAGGGGTCTGCGGATCCTTGCCGTTCTTAATGAGCTCGCTCACGTTTCTCTCAAGCATCTTGACACCCATGAATACCACAAGAGTGCCATCGAACTTCGCAAGGGTCTCCCAGTCAAGGGCGCTCTCTTCCTTTGTCGGGTCCTCGTGGCCGGTGATGAAGGTCACCATGGATGCATGATCCCTGTGGGTCACGGGTATCCCGGCATAAGCAGGTACAGCTATCGCAGAAGTTATTCCTGGCACGACCTCGAACTCGATCCCGGCCTCAACGAGCTCCTGGGCCTCCTCGCCACCCCGCCCGAACATATAAGGATCTCCGCCCTTCAGGCGAACGACATTCTTGCCTGCCTTTGCCTTCTCAATAATAACCGTATTGATCTCGTCCTGCTTAAGGGTGTGCTCACCTGCGTATTTTCCTGCATCTATCTTTTCCGTGCCTGCCGGGATGGAATCAAGGATCACCTTTCCGGGAAGCTGGTCATAGACCACGACATCGGCAGAATCTATCAGCCTTCGGGCTTTGAGGGTCAGAAGCTCCGGATCGCCGGGTCCCGAGCCCACCAGATACACTTTTCCATATTGCGTCATGTTAGCGGAATCCTGTCTGTCTTGCTTTGATTCTAATGAATCGTTCCAAGTTATATATTCATTGTCCCGGCACATGGAGGCAAGAAGGCATATTTTAGAAGGCATATTTTATCTTGTTTAAATCGTAATTGTTATTTACAATTGAATTTACTTTTATTTTAAAAGGAGTGGGTCAAATGGACTTTTTTCAGGAAAAGATAACAACAATTCACAATTTCTACAGCGATACAGACAGAATGCTGCAGCACCTTCAGGAGCTATCCTTTGTCCGCCCTGCTGTGGTAGTATTGCCAATGCTGTACAGTGAGATCGAGAATCCTCCCCTGCCCCGGATAATTGACGAGCTGAACAAGTGCACTTTCCTGAAAAAAGTGGTAGTTGCACTTGCAGCTGATAACAGGGAACAGTATCGCACAGTGGTCGATTTCTTTGAGCGGCTTGAGCTGGACCATCTGATCGTCTGGTGTAACGGCTCCCGGATAAGCTCCGTGATCGAGGAGATGAAGGAGAACGAACTTGATATCACGGGATTCTCAGGGAAAGGGAAGGATGCATGGATATCCCTGGGCATAGCAAGCCTCTATTCATATGCCATAGTGCTCCATGATGCAGATATCATCAACTACAACAAGGAATTTGTCGCCAAACTGCTCTATCCTATTGTGCATCCGCAGCTCAACTTCTATTTCAACAAAGGATATTATGCAAGGATCAATCTGGAGAAAAAGACCATGCATGGGCGTGTTTACAGGCTTTTTGTACGTCCCCTGCTGGATACGCTCATGAGGGACGTGAAATACGAATCCGACATCCTCGAGTACATGCAGGCATTCAGGTACACCCTTTCGGGTGAATTTGCCTTCACAAGGGACCTGGCACTTAACATCAGGATACCTTCCGACTGGGGACTGGAGGTAGGAATGCTGGCCGAGATCTACAGGAACACATCCCTCAAAAGAGTATGCCAGACCGACCTTGGCTTCTATGACCACAAGCATAAGGAGCTGGGCACGAATCCAAGTGAAGGCCTGACAAAAATGGTGAACGACATCATGGTTACCTTCCTGCGGGTTGTGAACGAGACCACAAGCACCCAGGTATCCACATCGTTCCTCAGAGGGATACAGGTAAAATACAGGCGTTCGGCACAGGACCTGATCAGGCAGTACCATGCTGATGCAGTCTGTAACGGACTTGAATACAGCAGGCACCTGGAGGAAAGGTACGTAGAGATATTTGCCGAGACGCTGATGCTTGCCGGGACACAATACCTTAAAGATCCGTCAGGTGCACTTCTTCCTGACTGGGCACGTGCCCTGTCTGCAATACCTGATCTCCGGGAGCAGTTGAGGGACGCGGCACATGCAGACCTTGAAGAGGTCATACGGAACCGTGCATAGACGGGCCTGGAAGTACTAATGATCAAAGACAATGTAAAAAACCAGTAATAAAAAAACAGGATAAAAGAGGGTTGTGTGCAGTCTCCGGTGATGCACACCAGCTGCTGTTACTGAGAGAACTACTTCTTGCTCAATATGTAGTAGAGCATATCACGGTTCAGTTTACCCTCACGCTCCAGCTTGTTCACAATCTCTTCGTCAGACATACCTTCGGACTTGAGCTCCTTGACCTTGTCAAGCAGCGCCGGAGATACACTGTAGTATTCATTGATATCCTTCCTGTGCCCCCATACATCCCCTTCGATCAATTTTATGTTCTGCATTTCAAGGAACATCTCTATTGACTTGGAAACCGTGCGCCTGTAAGAACTCGGTATCTGTATCACTTCCACCTTAGGGCAGGTCTGCACCAGGGAAAAGATGTCTTTGTTAGATGGTCTGAATGCCAGATGAATTACCTTCTCGTTTGGGTTCAGATTTGGTATCTCCTCTCGCGAACTTACAACTCTGATCTTCATGGAACTCCCTCACATTAAGTTCTATAATCGTTAGAACTTACTAAATTAGTCTATGTGCTTACCTATTAAATAATTATCGATTTACAGCACAAAAAAAAAAGATTGTTAGTTACTGAACCTAGTTCTTATGGAGTCAGCATGACCTGTGAGACCTTCCTTCTCAGCAATAGAGATCACAGCATCCTTCAGTGTTTCAAGCCCCTGCTTGCTTATCCTCTGGATACTTGCGGATTTCATGAAATGGGATATATTGAGCCCGGAGTATATCTTTGCATATCCTGCCGTTGGCAGCACATGGTTGGTGCCCGAAGCATAGTCACCCACAGGCACCGGCGCGTAGTTGCCCACAAATATAGAGCCTGCATTCTCTATCCTCTCAAGCACGTAGTCCGGCTCCGAGACCATTATTTCCAGGTGTTCAGGGGCAAAATCATTGGAAAAGCCAATACACTCCTCAAGGGACCCGGCCAGGATGACAGCTGCATTGGCAAGGGAGCTCCTGACGATCTCAGCCCTCGCAGTCCTTGCAGCCTGCCCGAGTACCTCTGCGTGTACATCTTCCGCCAGTTGCGCCGAAGTGGTCACCAGGACGGAAACCGCATTAGGGTCATGCTCAGCCTGGGCAATGATATCCGAGGCAGCCATGCGGGCATCCGCCGAATCGTCAGCTATGATTAGTACTTCGCTGGGGCCGGCCGGGAAATCGATCTCAGCCTTGTCACGGACCTGCATCTTGGCAGCGGTCACATATACGTTGCCCGGCCCGACGATCTTGCACACGCTGAGCACAGTCTCGGTGCCGTATGCCATGGCCCCTATGGCCTGCACGCCTCCTACCTTGTACACATGATCTGCGCCTGCGATCCTGGCTGCCGCAAGGGTAAGGGGATTTATCCTGCCGTCGGCTCCCGGGGGAGTGCACATCACCACATTCCTCACGCCTGCGACCTTGGCAGGAATGATGGTCATCAGGGCCGTGGATGGGTAGGAAGCCCGCCCACCCGGAACATACGCACCCACGCTTTCCAGGGGTGTGAACTTCTGCCCGAGCTCTATGCCGGGGGACAGTTCCATGAACCAGACCTTCTCAGGCATCTGGGCCTGATGGAACTTCCTTATGTTACCGGCTGCAAACTCAAGATGTTTCAGCAGGGAGGCATCTATGCTCTGCATAGCTTCATCCATCTCCTGTTCGGACACTTCGATGGCACCCAGCTCGGCGCCGTCAAACTTCCCGGTATACAGACGAAGAGCAGCATCGCCGTTCTGTCTTACATCCTGCAGTATGGATGCGACAGTGTCCCTGACATCAGCAAGTTCCCCGCCGCGCCTGATCAGTCTGTCCTTCTCTTCCCTGCTCATTTCAGATATTCTTTTGTAAAGCATGATGATTCCCTGTTATAACGGCATTTCCATTTCTGAGAGGAATGGATTTTCATTATATATAGATTCTTCAAAAGACACTATCGCTCAAAATCGCTGAAAGTGCTCTGCTCGCTTTCCATCAAGGAATCCATGGTCCTTGGATCCGGATTCCCGTCCGTACCGCCTCCGGGTCTGATCCCGGGCCTGGCACCGATCTCCCGGAGAAGCTTCTCAGCAGTCCTTGGACCCAGCAGCCCTCCAAGAACCGCAGGGTCGGCCTTCCTGACTTCCTCAATGCTGTGAAGGCCACTGTCATACAACTTGCGCGCACGCACACGCCCTATGCCTCTGATTCCCACAAGCTCCATGAGTTCCTGGCGCGCACCGTAGTGTATCCTCTTCTCGATAGACCCTGCCATGCCAGCCTTGTCATGGCCCGTGATGGCTGCCAGTCTTGAAAGGGAATGCATGAGCCATTCCGCAAGCTCCGCAAATGCATGGATGTCGCCATCGCCGACATTGAACACCTTACTGATGTCATCCATAGAGCGCTCGTTGATCCAGTCCAGGAGCAGAAGAGCTGTTTTTACCTCGCCCAGGAACCATTCGTAATCAGTGGCCCTGAAAGGGGCCGGCACCTCACAGAACTCCTCTTTGCGGGACAGGACGAGATCATTGATGAGCTCATAGTCCCCGGCCCTCAGGTAGAGCTGGCGCATGTCAGGGGTCTTGCATATGAGATGCATCAGCGTCAGTTCGGTCACATGCGTTGCTTTATCCAGTCCTTCAATAATAATGGCAGCAGACATCGGGTCGATATAGAGCATGGACACGAGCTTTCCCAGTGATGTTGCTGTCAGGCGGGTCTCTCCCTGCAGCATTTTCTTCTCCCTGAGGAAATCCAGGCATTCGTCTACCACTGAGACAATGCCCCATGTGTCGTTCTGGTGAGCGAAGAATGTGGCTTCGATGAACTCCATGACGCCGTCCCTGCTGGTGGCAAAGCCGTTGACTATGGTGGACAGGATATGCGTCCTGAGAGCGTTCTCCGTACCCAGCTTGGACCAGATATCCTCTGCATTCGCCTCGATGTAGTTCTCAAAGAGCATTTCCATCTCATTATAGGACTTGGCTATGAGCACTGCCTCACCGTAGGGGTCAAGATGCGGACGTCCTGCCCGGCCTGCCATCTGCTTGTACTCGAGCACAGGGATGGGATGCATGCCGAAGTTAGGGTCATAGCGCTTGTAGCTTCTCACGATCACACGCCTCGCTGGCAGGTTAAGACCAGCAGCAAGTGTCGGTGTGCTGGCAACCATCTTTATCAGGTTGGAGCGGAAGCCGTCCTCCACCAGCCTGCGGTGAGCCGAGTTCAGGCCGGCATGATGGAAAGCGGTACCGTTCCTGATGCACTGTGCCAGCACTTTTGCAGTGTCCGATTCGCCAGCCTCGATGACCTGCTCGACAATATCATCCAGTGCTGCGCGGGTCCTCTTGTCCAGCAGCCCTGCAACCTTCATCCCGGCCCTGCGTGCAAAGCCTACACTGTTCTTGCGGCTGCTCTCAAATACGAGACACTGCCCGCCGTCCTCAAGGGTATCAAGGACCAGATTGATGGCATCGTCCCCGGAAGCATCATGCACCTGCTTCTGGGATGTCCTGTAATTGATGCTCCCGCCGTAGAAAACCCCCTCCATCAGGTCCGTAGGCCTCCACTCGCTGAGCACAAGCCCGGCCCCGAGCCAGTTAGCAACCTCATAGGCGTTGCCCACTGTTGCAGACAGTGCAATGATCTGGCAGCCGGGATTGAGCTTCATGAGCTTGGTCAGGGTGACCTCCAGGGTAGGGCCCCTGTTGGCAGAATCAAGCAGGTGTACCTCGTCCACGACTATGGTCGTGATGTCCTCCATCCACGAGGTGCCGTTACGCAGGAGAGAATCGGTCTTCTCGGAGGTTGCCACGATAATGTCATTGGAACCCAGCCACTCATCCCGGGATTCGAAATCCCCTGTTGAGATACCAACCTTGACGCCCCCCTCTTTGAGGGCTATCCCGGAGAATTCCCTGAAGCGGTCAAATTTCTCACTGGCCAGCGCCCTCAGGGGAACTATGTAGAGTGCCTTGCCTCCCCTGGCTATGGACTTCAGCATGGCAAGCTCCGCCAGCAGCGTCTTTCCCGACGCGGTAGGGATCGCTGCAAGAACATTCCTGCCCTCAAGCAAACCTTTGCTGATGGCTTCTGCCTGTGGAGGATATAGATTTCCAATACCGGAACTGAGGTAAAAATCCCGCACCTCTGCCGGAATATCAAGGGACCTTATTTCCATATTGTGTGGTAAGAAGTGACGATATCTAATAAAACTACCCTGTGCAGAGTGAATGTATTTTCCCGCCATGCCTCTGTTGGCACATATCGCTATTTTATCGAATATGATTATATGAGATAAGTAAAATAGCATATTATCAGGGATTTAAGAGATTCGGGACAGGGCACACAGGGCAGTGTGAATTCAAGAACTTGTTGATGGGCCGCGTAAGCTGTCGTTGTCCGTGTTCCATTCGGGAGAGGAATGAATGAGATACATAGTTTTCACCGACCTTGACGGGACTTTGATAGACCATGACACATACTCCTACGAAGCTGCGAAACCTGCGATCGATGAGCTTAAAAAGCGAGACATACCACTTATATTCTGTACCAGCAAGACCCGGGCCGAGATCGAGGTGTATGTGAAGGAACTGGACCTGTCCCACCCTTTCATATCAGAGAACGGAGGAGGCATATTCATCCCCCGGGGATATTTTGAGACGGACTATCCGGTCTCAAGGACACAGGGCATCTACGACGTGATCGAGCTGGGAACAGCCTACGACATACTCAGGCATGTCCTTGCAGACATCCGGAGCCATGAGGAGATGCGTATCATAGGATTCGGCGACATGGATGCCCGTAGGGTAAGCAAGGATACGGGGCTTGATATCGAGTCCGCGACCCTGGCAAAGATGCGCGAGTATGACGAGGCCTTCAAGCTGGAAGGAGATGAGAAGGAAGCTGAAAAACTGGCGGAAAGCATAAACTCCCGCGGCCTGAATTTCACAAGAGGAGGGCGCTACTGGCATATCCTGGGAGATAATGACAAAGGAAAAGCCGTAACCATACTCGCAAACCTGTACAGGAAGGAGCTGGGAGAGGTCAGGACCATCGGCCTGGGGGACAGCCTTAACGACCTTCCCATGCTTCGTGCAGTAGACATGCCTTTCCTTGTACAGAAGCATAATGGAAAGCATGATCCGAAGATAGGGGATCCGGGAGTGGACAGGGTCGATGGGATCGGGCCTGTGGGGTGGAACAGGGCTATCATGGGTATCCTGAAAGAAGCGCCCTGAACCATACAGGATGAATTCGGTCACCACCTGCAGAAAACGAACATTGTATTAATGATCAAAATCTAATGTTTAACAGTCCGGTGCGCATCATCCATGATGCAACCGAGATCTTAGGTTCATCGGGGTAGAAGGGGTATATCACATGATAAGGCTTGAAAATATGCTTCCCAGAGCATTTCTGGTAGGGATAACGAAGATGGTTGACAGGGAAGGACCACTGGAAACAATATACTGGATGCAGTCCATAGGTGAGGAACTTGCAATCCTGGAAGGTCCGGGATTCGAGGGTGCAAGAATGGATACTGATATTGTCTACTTGCCAAAAACCCCTTTTGGGAATGAAGTAGTCGAGTTCGCAAACATATATAAGGAAAATCCTCCACAGTTCATGGACATTTTCAGCACCATGTCAAAGCTCAAGAGCGAATCTGATACTCCGTGGGAGTTCCCTGCCATGTCGCATGTACTGGATGTGCTGCAGCACAGCTACAACCAGAAAAGGGCCGAACTTGCAGGCACCAGGTTCTACAATCTCGGTTCCAAGTCACCTCTTGGTGATGTGATACAGTACAATGATGAAGCCATTGAGAGGTCTGGCATGGCAAAGCAGGATGTGGCAATGATACTCGAAAGGGCATTTTTTGTCTACTTTATAGAACACCCGGAAAAGGAGTGAAGCGCTTGAACCTGATAGAAGCAGAAAGATTGTATGAGAGCAGTGTCAGAATGCTTAAAAACAACCAGCATGAAAAAGGAGGCTTCTATGCAAGTCCTCCCGGCACACGTTATCCTTTTATCTATCCCAGGGATCACTCCGTATGCATCTACGGAGCGGTGGAAGCAGGATTGATGAACGAGGCCCGCAAGGGACTGGAATTCATACTCAACTCACAGAAACCTCTTGGAGAATTCTCCCAGCGGTATGATGTCGACGGCAACGATGCAAGTTATAAGGAACTGCAGATAGATGGCAACGGTCTTGTGCTCTTTGTGATGGGGAAGTATTTCAAGGCTACAGGGGGCTCTTTCTACGAAGAGATGGCTGACAAGGCATTCGTAGCCAAACACTGGGAAACCGTCAGGAAGGCTGTTGAGTTCATCCTGATGAACAAGAACGAAGAAGTAAATCTGATCCACACTATCAACAGCATCCATGAATATCCCGCATATGAGCACGGCTTTGAAATATACGCCAACTGTGCCTGTTGTGCAGGCATATATGCTGCCATCGATATGGGAAAGGCCATCGGGAAGGACGTATCTGCATGGGAGGAGCAGGCAGGCATCATCAGGCAGGCCATCCTCACAAGGCTTTACAGCCCCAGGAGACGTTCTTTTGTAAAGTGTATCCGCGTGAAGGACAAGAACAGTAAGCCCATAGGATACGATTCTTTTGCATCCGTCGTCCACGATGTTGATGCCGTGGAGTATGCACCTGCATATTTTGAACTGATAAGCGATTATGACGTCAAGATAGTCTCCACCGTCAGAAGGATACATAGGGAACTATGGGACAGCGAGATAGGCGGCCTTAACAGGTATCCTGAGTACTGGGGACGCAACAACGGAGGTTACGGGCCCTGGGGCCATTTCACCTGCCAGCTTTCAAACCACCACACAGAGACCGATAACCAGGATATGGCCGAGACATACCTTGATTGGGTGGTTGACATGGCACACGAGTATACGCTGCCGGAGCACATTTCCACTATAGAGAGGTTCGAGCTCTGGCTTGAGGATTATACCAACGGCAAGATACTGAGGGACAGCAAGGTGAAGTTAATAGAAGATATAAGGGCTCATCCAAAATGGAAGGACGGGCTTGCGTATGTCACCATACCGCTGACGTGGCCGCATGCGGAATTCATAATTTCCTACAAGAAATACAGGGACAGGTTCCATCCTGCGTGAGCTGCTGGAAGTAAAAAAACAAGGTAAAGGAAAAGAAGTGCATGGCCTTAGTATGCCATGCATTGCTGATGCTCCTGTATTCCCGGAACTTACTCGTTGCTGAGGTCGCCGGAGAAGTACTTGTCGTATGACCCCATGTCGAAATGGCCGTGACCGCTGAGGTTGAAGAGGATGGTCTTCTCCTGGCCGGTCTGCTTGCACTTGATAGCTTCGTCGATGGCGGCTTTTATTGCATGAGAGGATTCAGGAGCAGGTGCTATTCCTTCGCTGCGGGCGAAAGTGACTGCAGCATCGAACACCTCCACCTGGTGGTAGGCCCTGGCTTCCATGAGCTTGTCTGCCACTAGTTTGCTGACTATCGGGGAAGCGCCGTGGTACCTTAAACCGCCTGCATGGATTGCCGGGGGTATGAAACCTGAACCCAGCGTATACATCTTAAGCAGGGGTGTCATCTGCGCCATGTCACCGAAGTCGTACTCGAATTTGCCTCCTGTGAGGCTTGGACATGCCGAAGGCTCGACGGCTATGATCCTTATGTTGGTCTTGCCTGCGATGTTATCCCTTATGTATGGCAGGCTCACACCTGCGAGGTTGCTTCCTCCGCCACAGCATCCGATAACGATATCCGGATAATCCTCGGTCATCTCGAACTGCTTCTGCGTCTCCAGGCCCACTACCGTCTGGTGAAGGCAGGTGTGGTTCAGGACGCTTCCGAGAGCATACTTGGTGTTGTCATTGAGGGCCGCATCCTCAATCGCCTCACTGATGGCTATGCCCAGGCTGCCGGTGGTGTCCGGGTACATCTCAAGGATCTTGCGTCCGAACTGAGTGTCAGGGCTCGGGGACGGCACCACATTGGCTCCCCACAGATTGATAAGGGATTTCCTGTATGGTTTCTGGTAGTAACTGGAGCGCACCATGTAAACCTTGCACTCGATGTCAAAGTAGTTGCAGGAAAGGGACAATGCACTTCCCCACTGTCCGGCGCCGGTCTCGGTACTGATCCTTTCGGTACCTTCCTTCATATTATAGTAGGCCTGTGCAATGGCAGTGTTTGGCTTGTGGCTTCCTGCAGGGCTCACCCCTTCGTTCTTGTAGTATATCCTTGCGGGAGTGCCCAGGACCTTTTCAAGCCTGTGCGCCCTGTACAGGGGTGAAGGCCTCCAGAGCTTGTATATCTCACGGACTTCCTCCGGGATGGTGATATATCTCTCGGAGCTTATCTCCTGCTTGATAAGTTCCTTTGCGAATATGGGCTCAAGGTCCTTAGGATTCATGGGCTCCCGGGTTGCAGGGTTGAGAGGTGGCTCTACCGGCAGGTCGGCAAGGATGTTATACCATTGCTTTGGCATGTCATTTTCGTCGAGCAGTATTTTTGTGCGATCCATAGTGATGCCTCATTAGTAAAAACAAATTCATCAATGTAGGTTTTAGTACATTAAGTGAGTATTTAATGCTTGTGATATAGTAGAAATGGCTTCCAAAGGAAACTAATCGAAAATCTAAAATAGGCTACACTTATAGTATCGCAGCATAACAGGCAAATTATTGCAATCTTATAATCGCTTTTATCAGGTTGATCAAAAATGACAATTAGCAGACCAAGAGGGACCAGGGATTTCCTCCCGGAGGATACCAGGCGCAGAAGGAATGTAGAGAACATCTTACGCAGGGTGGTCAGGAACTGGGGATTCCAGGAGATAATCACGCCCACCTTCGAGTCCCTTGAGCTCTTCACCATGAAATCAGGAGAGGGAATAGTCGGAGAACTGTACAATTTCACCGACAAGGGAGAACGGGAGATGACCCTGCGCCCGGAGCTCACCGCCCCGGTCATGAGGATGTATGTGAATGAGATGCAGGCGCGCCAGCGGCCCCTGAAGCTGTTCTACTTTGAGAACTGTTTCAGGTACGAGCGCCCTCAGAAGGGACGCTTCAGGGAGTTCTGGCAGTTCGGCGTGGAACTCATCGGGAGTGACAAGGCTGACGCCGATGCCGAGGTCATTGCGCTTGCCAATGAGATGCTGAAGGCTGTGGGAATCAGGGGAGACCTGCATGTGAACCACCTGGGTGTTATCAGGCGCCTGCTCAGCGTGCTTGAGACCGGGCAGCAGAGCAAGATCATGAGGCTGGTGGACAAGAAAGAGTACCAGGCGCTTGAAGACTATCTTGCGGAAATCAACGCGCCCTCCGACCTGCGTATGAAACTGACTGAGCTTATCGACCTCACAGGCAATGATGCGATCGAAAAGGCACGGATGCTTGTAGGCGACATACCGGAGCTCACTACATATCAGGAACTGCTCACGCTGCTGGACACCTACGGGGTCGAGTACACGATAGACTTCGGCATCGCCAGGGGGCTGGACTACTATACAGGTATGGTCTTTGAAGTATATGCCGAGGGCCTGGGAGCACAGAAGCAGGTATGTGGCGGCGGGTCCTACCAGCTCATCAAGCTCTTCGGAGGAGGCGAGGTCCCCTCCACAGGCTTCGGGCTCGGCTTTGACAGGATAATGGAAGTATGTACCATCGAGCCTGAAGAAGCAAAACCCGTTGTGATCATCGCCATGGAATCCACAAGGCTTGAAGCCGTGAAGACCGCCATGCAGCTTCGCCCCTATATACCGGTCCACATAGATCTTATGAAACGAAATTTCAAGGCGCAGTTATCCTACGCCAACTACCTGGAAGCCGGATATGCCGTCATCATAGGAGATAAAGAGGCAGCTGCCGGAAAGCTAATGCTCAAGGACATGCAGAGCGGGGAGCAGGAACTCCTCACTGTTGAGGAGGTCATTAGCAAGCTTGCCCTTTAAGGTTCGGGAAATGGCTCTGCACGCAAGGACATCTTCAGTAACGAAAGGTCTGCGGAAGTATCCCCATGCGCTTCACACTGGCATCCGTTGTCCTGCCGGCAGTTATCCTGCTGTCAGCATCGTCCATTTCCAATGCGCCGGAGAATGGTGGTCTGGCAAAAAGGTTCAAGACGAACAAATCTAAAGGCCCTGAAGGGCCAATCACAACATATATATTTGATAATGCTTTTTTATGAACACTTCGCCCATTACATTGACATCCGTACAATCAGGTTCTCCTGTTCGTTCGACATGCCTGAGGACTGCGGTAACCATACGAACAAATCATATCTCAAATAAGGATTCAATAAGGAATTATAATTATCAGGAGGAATTGCATGGCAAAGATGCACACCCGGAAGAAAGGACAGTCCGGATCCACAAGACCGCTTCGCACTGAACCGCCAGCCTGGTCCACAATGAACGAGGAAGAGGTCACCAAGGTCATAATGGACCTCTGGAAGCAGGGAATGAGCACAAGCGTTATAGGCATGACACTCAGGGACAAGTACGGCGTACCCGATGTCAAGATCGTAACCAGCAAGAAGATCGGCCAGATCATCAAGGAGAAAGGAGAGCAGTCAACTGTTCCGGAAGACCTGTACAACCTCATAGTAAAGGCAATCGGAATCAGAAAGCACATTGTAGCCAACCACAAGGACGTACACAACAAGCGCTCCCTCCAGAACACTGAGTCCAAGATCAGAAGGCTGGTCAAGTACTACCAGTCCACAAAGGTCCTTCCCGCTGACTGGAAATACAAGCCTGAAACTGCAGAGATGATGATTACCAGATAAATCTGGCATCATCCTTTAACTAGATTCAACTGAAGTCTGGTCACCCGGCCAGACCTGTTTTTTATACAGCATAACTGTTTTCCTGCGAGAGGAGTCACTATCTAAAATGCCATGGCCCCATATTGAATGGCTCCCTGTTCAAGGCAAGATATAAATTGCTTTAAAGAACATAGTACTCCATGAAAGCAGTCGTTCTCGCGGCCGGGGAAGGTAGAAGATGCCGTCCGCTCACACTTACAAGGTCAAAGGTAATGTTGCCCGTAGCAAACAAGCCAATCCTGGAACACGTCATAAACGCATTGTCCAAAAATGAGGTTCAGGATATCATCCTCGTAGTAGGGTATGAAAAAGAACGTGTCATGGATTACTTTGGAGATGGTGGCGATCTCGGGGTTAAGATACGCTATGTAGAGCAGAAGGCTCAGATAGGGACGGCACACGCCATACTCAAGGCCCGCGCTATGATCGGGCAGGAAGATGAGGCTTTCCTGGTGGTCAACGGGGACAACATCATTGAACCCGATACTATCCGCGATCTTCTGAGGAGCGCAGGCGGAGATGCAACGGTGCTTGCATGCAAGAAGGAGAACGCGACAGGATACGGAGTATTGGTTGTCGAAGGGCAGCGCATAAAAAAGATAGTAGAGAAGCCCCAGCATGTGGTAAGTCACCTGATCAACACCGGAATATACCTTTTCAGGCCCCAGATATTCGAACTGATAGAACGGACACCGCTTACGCCCACAGGCGAGTATGCCATCACGGACACCCTCCAGATAATGATCGATGAGGGTATGAAGGTGATAATGGCAAACACATTCTCGGACTGGCTTGACGCCCTTTACTCATGGGACCTGCTGAAAGCGAACCCTATAGTGCTCGGGGAATTCGAGCAGGATCTGAAGAAAGGCACAGTTGAGGAAGGTGCTGTGGTGAAAGGTAGTGTTTCCATAGGATACAATACAACTATCCGCTCCGGATGCTACATTGTAGGACCCGTGGTGATAGGGGACAACTGTGATATCGGGCCAAACGCGGTCATACTGCCCTCAACAAGCATAGGGAATAATGTATCTATCGCGTCGTTCACCCAGATACAGAACAGCATAGTAATGAACGATGTTCGCCTGGGAACACATTCGCTCATCTCCAACTCCGTGATCGGGAGCAACGTCACTGTAGGCTCTCATTTCGTTACCGAGGATAAGGAAAAGCTCATGATAGAGATAGAAGGCAGCCTGCACCCTGCAGACAAACTGGGTACGATAATAGGTGACGATACTGACATAGGCAGTAATGTACTTGTAAGAGCAGGGATTATGATATATCCGAATTGCAGGGTGAATTCGGGCAAATTAATAACAGAAGCATTGGCGCAAAATTCGATTGTCATCTGAGGGTGGGGTAAAATGTGTGGTATAATAGGGTACGTTGGTAAGGAACCAGCTGCACCGATCTTATTGGAGTCCCTGAAAAGGCTCGAGTACAGGGGATACGATTCTGCCGGGATCACTGTTCTTAACAGCACACTTGAAACGTATAAGACCGTAGGGAAGATCGCAGATCTGGAGTCGATCCTCCCCGCCGAGATCAAAGCTAACGTAGGGATAGGCCATACCAGGTGGGCGACTCATGGGAGACCTGAAACAAGGAATGCTCACCCGCACGTTTCTTCCGGTGTCTCGGTGGTGCATAACGGCATCATTGAAAACTACCTTGAGCTAAAGGAGAAACTCACTGAGCTTGGATATGTATTCGAGTCAGACACTGATACCGAAGTCATAGCCCATCTCCTTCACCACAATATGAACAATGGCACACCCAGCTGCGATCTGCTCGCAGCAATGCATAAGACTGTCAGGGATCTCGAAGGCTCCTATGCAATAGCGGCCCTGTGCTGCAACGAGCCCGACCGCGTCGTCTTTGCACGCAAGGACAGCCCTCTTGTGATAGGGCTTGGTGAGACCGGGAACTATGCAGCATCCGATGTCACAGCCTTCCTGAAACACACCAAGAACGTGGTCTTTGTGAGTGACCATGAGGTAGGCTATATCCTTCCCAACGCCATCCGGATATACGATCCGGAAGGAAAGCTGCTGGAAAAATCCCCGGAGACTATTGAGTGGGATCTGGAAGCTGCGGAGAAGTCCGGATACGATCATTTTATGCTCAAGGAGATACACGAGCAGCCCACATCCATACAGAACACCTTTGCAGGCAAGCTCATGGAACTTGAGGGCACTGTCAGGATGAATGAGCTCTACCTCAACCCGGAGCAGATAAAGCACCTGCGCAGGGCCACGATAGTTGCCTGCGGAACTTCCTGGAACGCAGGGATACTGGGAAAATATCTCTTCGAGAAGCTTGCAGGGATACACACCGATATAGAAACGGCCTCCGAGTTCAGGTACGGCAATCCGGTCCTGTGCGGTGAGGAGCTTACCATAGCGATCACGCAGTCCGGCGAGACCGCAGACACCCTTGCAGCCGTCAGGAGTTCCAAGTCCTACGGATGCAGGACAGTTGCCATTACCAACGTCGTGGGAAGCACCATCACCAGGGAATCAGACAGCATTGTATATACGCGCGCCGGCCCCGAGATAGGGGTCGCTGCAACAAAGACGTTCACGGCACAGCTCATCACGCTCTACATGCTGGCGATCCACATGGGAAGGACAAGGGGTGTCATCACGGCAGATGAGGCAAAGGACCTCATAGTGAATCTCAAGCGCCTTCCCGGCCAGATCCAGAGGATACTCAACAGGAAGGAGAAGATAAAGGAATGCGCCCAGCAGTTTGCTGACAAGAGGGACTATTTCTTTATCGGACGCTACCTCAATTACCCTGTGGCCCTGGAAGGGGCGCTTAAGCTCAAGGAGATATCCTATATCCATGCAGAAGGCTATGCGGCCGGGGAGCTGAAACACGGACCTCTTGCTCTGATCACAGAGGAAACACCTGTTGTTGCTATTGCCACCAAGGGTCACACCTACGACAAGATACTGAGCAATATCAAGGAAGTAAAGGCCCGCAATGCTGTCGTGATAGCTGTTGCCAATGAGGATGATAAGGAGATAGAAAAGTATGCGGATATGGTTTTACGCATCCCGGCCTCACATGAGATGACATCTCCTGTGCTGTCTTCCGTGGTGCTCCAGTTGCTCGCATACTACACAGCCCTTGCGAAGGACTGTTCCATCGATAAGCCGAGGAACCTTGCAAAGAGCGTGACCGTAGAATGATAAGATATGATCGGAGGCATTGAATGAAACTATTCGGTTCTTCAGGTATCAGGGGAGTCACAAATAAGGATATCACAGTCGACCTGGCACTGAAAGTGGGCATGGCGCTGGGAAGATCAAAAAAGAGCGCAGTTATCGGCAGGGACCCCAGGGTCGCAGGCGAGATGATAGAGCACGCAGTCATCAGCGGGCTTGCCAGCTCCGGGTGCCGGGTCGTCCGCGTAGGGCTCGTTACAACCCCCACGCTTGCTTACGCTGCAAGGGACTATGACTGTGGGGTAATGATAACCGCATCCCACAACCCTGCAGAGTACGTGGGCATCAAGCTCTGGAACCCAGACGGCATGGCCTTTGATTCAAAACAGCAGGAAGATATCGAGTCCATAGTAGAGGAAGAGGACTTCGTGAAAGTGAGATGGGACCAGGCAGGTGTTATCACATCGTACAGTAATGCCGTCAGGGACCATATGGACATGATCCTGAAGAACGTAGGAAGGGTCTCCATGAAAGTGATACTTGATTGCGGCTGCGGGGCGGGGGGCACGATCACTCCATTCCTCCTGCGGGAAATGGGATGTGAGGTGATCACCCTCAACAGCCAGCTTGACGGGCATTTCCCTGCACGTAATCCTGAACCCAACGAGAAGAACCTGGAATTGCTGAGAAAGGCAGTGGTCGAGTTCGGTGCCCGGCTGGGGATAGCTCACGACGGTGATGCCGACAGGATGATGGCTGTTGACGAAAAGGGAAACTTCGTATCAGGTGACGAACTGCTCGCCATCTTCGGGCACTACGAGTGCAAAGGCGGGACAAAGGTATGCGTACCCGTAGACACATCCCTTATTGTCGATGACGCTCTCGAAGGCTCCGAGATCGTAAGGACAAGGGTCGGGGATGTATACGTTGCCGAAGAGATGAAGAAGCACATCACCGAGTTCGGCGGAGAACCTTCAGGAAGCTGGATATTCCCGAGGATATCCTATTGCCCGGACGGCATCTATGCTGCTGCCAGGCTGGTCGAGATAGTGCAGGAGACAAAGTTGTCACAGCTAAGGGAAGCACTCCCTCAGTACCCGACCCTCAGGGGCACCATTCCCTGTGCTGACTGCGATAAGGAAAAGGTCATGGAGGCCGTTAGGTCAAAACTGCAGCCAATGGGCACTGTATCCGATATTGACGGCATCAGGGTAGAGATGGATAACGGCTGGGTGCTTGTCCGGCCCTCTGGAACTGAGCCAAAGGTCCGCGTCACTGCCCAGGCCAGGGATAACGTGGAGAAGCTGTATGCTCTGGCTGAAGGCATAGTGAAGGAGAGCCTTAAATGAAGGCAGTGATCCTTGCTGCGGGCGAAGGCACAAGGATGCGCCCGCTCACGGCAGCCCGACCCAAGGTGATGCTTCCCATAGCCAACAAGCCCATGATGGAACATTCCGTGGATGCCGCCATACAAGCCGGAATAAGGGACTTTGTGATCATCACAGGCTATCGCGAGGATTCCATAAAGGACTATTTCGGGGACGGCAGCGGGAAAGGAATAAGTATTGACTACGTGCACCAGGACTCACAGCTTGGGACTGCCAATGCCATAGGATATGCCAAAGGACATGTTGACGGCAGGTTTGTGGTACTCAACGGGGACATGCTGATAAGTCCCGAACACATCAGGCACCTGATATCCACAGATAAGGATGCCGTGATCACAGTCAAGGAAGTTGACGATCCTTCCCACTTCGGAGTGATAGAGACTGATGGCGACAGGGTTATAAGGATCATCGAGAAGGCCCAGCACCCGCCAAGTAAGCTTGCCAACGCAGGCATATACCTATTTACGGAAGCCGTTTTTGACTTCATAGCAAAGACGCAGCTATCCCCCAGGGGGGAACTTGAGATCACGGACTCACTGCAGATGATGATAGATGCCGGCTGTAATGTCGGATACGCGGTGCTGGATTCCGACTGGATAGATATCGGCAGGCCCTGGGACCTGCTTGATGCCAACAGGGTCCTGCTGGAGAATATGAAAGGCATGTGCGAGGGCACCGTGGAACCCTACGCCACCCTGCACGGAGAGGTCACTGTGGGCAGGGGGACTATAATCCGTAACGGGTCCTACATCATCGGCCCGGTGGTCATCGGCGATGACTGCGACATCGGGCCCAACTGCTTCATCAGGGCATCCACTGCGATCGGCAATAATGTTCACATAGGTAATGCGGTGGAGGTCAAGAACAGCATCATCATGGATGGTACCAAGATCGGGCACCTTTCTTATCTTGGGGACAGCGTGATCGGTCTCAAGTGTAATTTCGGTGCCGGCACCAAGGTGGCCAACCTGAGGCATGACGGGAAGAACATTAAATGCTCTGTGAAGGGCAAGGTCGTGGATACCGGCAGGAGGAAGCTCGGGGTCATCATGGGCGACGATGTGCACACCGGCATCAACACCAGCATCAATGTTGGTATGATGATGGAAGCAGGCAGCTACAGCCATCCGGGGGAAGTCATCACTCCCGGAAGAAAAACTAATTAAGTTTTCTATCATTTTTCATTTACCGAGTGATACCATTGAACTTCAATGTCGAGACCCAAAAACTGAAAGATATGGCCCGACAGGCAGCTGCAGTGATCGAGGACCACGATCATGTGCGGGTCATTTCCCATAATGATGCGGACGGACTCACATCTGCATCGATCATATGCCAGGCCCTGTTGAGAAAGGGTATCCGATTCCATGCCACCATTGTTCCGAGACTGGACAGCTCTGTGGCAGATATGGTAATGGCAAGTGCAGAAGAAAGGGACCTCGTCCTGTTCTGCGATATGGGTAGCGGGCAGTCCGGCATACTTTCAGCAATAAAGAACCCTATGGTAATACTCGACCATCACGTTCCGGTGGGAGACTCACCTGCAAAGGTGGTAGTTAACCCGCACCTTGTGGGTATCGATGGTGCAATGCACATCTCTGCATCGGGAACGACCTATCTGGTGGCAAAGGCACTGGACCCGGCAAATGTGGACCTTGCGGGAATGGCCATTGCAGGAGCTGTGGGAGATAAGCAGCTCATGGACACTGTCAACGGCACCATCCTTAAGGAAGCAGTCGATGCCGGCGTGGTGACAGTCAGGAAGGGGCTGAAAGTGGGAGACGGAAACATTGCAGATGTGCTTGAGTACACACCCGAGCCCTACCTGGATATAACGGGAGACCGGCAAAGAATTGATGAATTCCTCAGCATCCTCGGCCTGCGTGGAGAGACCAGCAGGCTTTCGGAAGAGCAGCTCAAGAAGCTCACATCGGCCGTCGCCCTAAAACTGGCGAAAAGATCAACATCCGAAGCCATAGATGCTTCCATCGGAGATGTCTATTACCTGAACAAGGAGCTTGTGAAGAATGTCTACGACCTCGTTTCTATCTTCAATACATGCGGCAGGATGGAAAAAGCAGGGATTGCCATCTCTATAGGCATGAGGGATAAAACGCACCTTGAAGAGGCCATGAAGATGTCCGTCGGATACCAGCGTGAGATAGTCGGGAACATCAAAGCTGCCAGCGATATGCTCCGCATGGGACAAAGCATCGGTTACCTGATAACAAAGGACATGGAATCCACGGGAATGGTTGCAAGCACCATGGTCAGATATATCAATCCCGATATGCCCTTTGTGGCTGTGAACCAGGTGGATGACATTGTTAAGGTGTCTGCCAGGGGCACAAGGGCGCTGGTTTCAAAGGGCCTGGACCTTGCATTTGCCCTCAGGGAGGCCGCAAAGGCTGTTGGCGGAGAGGGAGGAGGACACAACATAGCATCGGGAGCCTCCATACCCCCGGGAACTGAAGAGCAGTTCATCAGTAAAGTGGATGAGATAGTGGGCCAGCAGCTCGGGAAAAAGTAAGGGCATGGTACAATGAAGATACGGACCACCATTGAATTCATTGATGAGGATGCATCCAGGATAACTGAGAAGATTGCAAGGTCACTGGCTCCGGATAATCTCACCAGCATGCATACTGAAGTGTGCAGGGGAAGTGCAAAGATACATATCTCCACGGAAAAGATCACCTCACTCATAGCAACCCTCGATGACCTGCTCATGAATGCAAAGGTCGCGGAAGAAGTACTTCAGGAAGCTAAAAGGTGTGAAAAAGGAAAACGTGATCAATGGGAGTAGTCATTCCCACAGGTGCCTGTTCTTATCGATGAGCGCTTTTTGCTCTTCGATCCTTGAGCGCTGATAGATCATCGCTGCCGGGTGATATATTTTAACTATGTTCATGCCACCGGAAACTTTAGGCACACCCCATTCAAGCTTCTTATTCCTGCAGAATGCTTCCTCAGCCGTGTTGCCAAGCAGGATGATCACCTCCGGGTCCAGCATCCGGATCTGGGCCAGCAGGAAGGGGCGGCAAAGTTCTATCTCGCTTTTCAGCGGTTTGCGGTTTTTCGGGGGACGGCACTTCACTGCGTTGATGACTGCGTAATCCTCAGCTGAGAGACCCATGTATCCTATCATCTCATCAAGCTTCTTCCCTGCCCTTCCGCTGAAGGGAATGCCTGTCATATCCTCGGTCTTTCCCGGGGCCTCCCCTATGAACAGCACCCTGGGAGTGCGGGAGCCTTTCATTATCACGGGGTTCGTGGCACCCTCACGAAGGGCGCAGTCTGCGCACTGCAGGATAGTCTCTTCCAGATTTCCGAAGCCTGCGGCGGCCATTTCCTCAACAACTGCTGATATATCAGTTCCCTGTGCTTTTCCCATATCTTACCCTCATTTATCCATATGGAGGATCTAATGTTGCAGGTACATAGATACCATTCTTTTAAAAGGATATCTGAAAAGAAATGACCGGGAGGAAACTATCCGGATAAAAAAATAAGACATAAGACCCAAAAAGAGAAGCCCTTAATTATCAAAAGATACATCTGACAAAAGATATATCTTGAATACCAGTACCAAGTGCAAAGGTCATTTATAGATGGATATAAATTCACCTTGTCTACTCATATTATCACTTCAGGAATGGAATAAGAATGGAAGTTAAAAAGAGAGATACCTGCTGCCCGCAGGATGAGGTCAGAGGCGGCAGTTCAACAGAATTGAAGTTCAGGCTGGAATGTGCCATAAGGACCAGCGCCGATGCGACACCGGCAAAGGATGCCATTGCGGAGCTGATCGATGAATCCAACAGGACGATATTCACAAAGGGTGCCCCGGAGGGACAGGGGGCAAAGGTCGTGGACTGGAGCGTTGAAGGAGAAAGGGTCAATCTCACACTTGAGTCCGGAAGGCATGTGAGGGTGCACGATGCGGTGATGCGCCTGAAAAAGCCTCTCGGCGCAAAACTGGGAAAGGATTTCCGCATAGGGATACGCGGCACCGATGTAAGTTCATTCACAATAGAAATGCCTTCGGAGAAGCCGCTTGCCGAAGTGAAGATCCCCTATGTGAGGTCCGTTACTTATGATGCAGGTATCCTCCGGCTGGATCTTGATGTGGATGATTCTGCCATGTCAAACCGCGTTCCCGACAGGATACTGTCCCTGATGGAAGAAAAGATAGAGCAGCAGTCCTACGGCGGGAAGGCCGAGCACTGGCACGTGCTCTGGCAGAGCGAAAAGAAGGAGCACAAGTTCTCGGAAGACCCGACACAGGCAATGGTGGATGCCGGCTGGATAAAGAGAGGAGCCAGCAGGGGTCAGTGGATACACGGTCCGCAGTCCACCAGGATGTTCAGGGCGTTTGAAAAAATAGTGTTCGAGGAACTGCTCGAGCCTCTGGGATACAGAGAGATGATCTTCCCAAAGCTGGTTCCATGGGAAGTCTGGCAGAAATCAGGACATGCAAAGGGAGTCTATCCCGAGATATACTACGTATGCCCTCCAAAGACCCGTGACCCGAAGTTCTGGGAAGAGGTCATTGACCATTATAAAGTGACCCTTGAGGTCCCCACCTCCCTTATCAAGGAGAAGATCGGCGATCCTATCGGCGGCATGTGCTATGCCCAGTGCCCCCCCTTCTGGACCTACCTGCAGGGTGAGACCATACCCACCGACGAGTTCCCCATCAAGGTCTTTGACAGGTCGGGCACATCCCACAGGTACGAGAGCGGTGGTATCCATGGCATGGAGCGCGTGGATGAGTTCCACAGGATAGAGATCGTCTGGGTCGGGACCAAAGACCAGGTGATCAGGGTTGCCAGCGAGTTGCACGACAGGTACATGCACATCTTCAACGAGATCCTTGAGCTGGAATGGAGGAAAGCCTGGGTGACACCCTGGTTCATGGCACAGGAAGGACTTACAGGAGTTGCCAAGCAGTCCGAAGCAGGCACTACCGACTACGAGGCACCCCTCCCCTACCGCGGCCCGGACGGCGAATGGCTCGAGTTCCAGAACGTCAGTGTTAACGGTAACAAGTACCCTGCCGGATTCAACGTGAAATGCCAGAGCGGCGAGGAACTCTGGTCAGGCTGCTCCGGTGTCGGGCTTGAGAGATGGGCATCGGCGTTCTTTGCCCAGAAGGGACTGGACCCCGCCAACTGGCCGGAGGAGTTCAGGAAAAGAGTGGGAGAGGTGCCCAAAGGGATCAGGTTCCTCTGATCCTTCTTTCACTCTTCCTGTAATACTGCAATCACGACTTTCCCCTTCACGTTTCCTGCACGCTGGTACTCCAGAGCCTGTCCTGCTTCATCCAGCGGGAAGATCCTGTCAATAGTGACTGTGATCACTCCGTCGTCAAAGAGCCCTGCCAGTTTCTGCAGGCTGTGGCTGTTTATTTTTGTCGATTGCCCCACTGCACTCACCTGATATTTACTCATCAGTTCCTGGTCGGGCTGTTCAAGCATGGAAACGATGATGCCTCCATTTTTAAGCACCTTGAAGGACCTTTTGTAAGTATCCCCTCCCACTGTATCGAAAACTGCATCGTAATCCTTCAGTCGGTCCTCAAATATCTCATCCTTGTAGTCGACGACCTCATCTGCCCCAAGGTTTCTTAGATAGTCACTTTTATCCTTCCGCGCTGTTGCTGCCACATAGGCTCCCAGATGTTTTGCCATCTGGATGGCCATCGAACCGATTCCGCCCGAGCCTCCGTGTATGAGTATCTTCTGTCCCTCCTGCAGTTGCATCTTATTGAAGACGACATCATAAGCGCTGACACCTGTAAGAGGCAGTGCAGCAGCTTCCGGATAACTTGCCTTTTCCGGCTTCAGGGCTGTCAGCTTCTCAGACGCCAGTACATACTCCGCAAAAGCCCCCGAACCCCCTGACAGGATAATCCCGCTGCCATATATGTGGTCGCCTTTCCTGTACAGGCTTACACCTTCCCCGACATCCAACACAGTACCGGCGAAATCCCCTCCCAGGGTCATCGGGAACCCATGATTTTTTGCTGAGGGAACGTAACCCTCACGTACCTTCCAGTCAAATGGGTTCACTCCTGCGGCATGGACCTTTACAAGGACTTTCCCCGACTCGATCTCAGGAGTATTAACATTGTGGTTTATAACTACACTATCCGTTCCGAATTCATTGATCTGTGCGGCTTTCATAATCACTCCTCCATTAGTTAAGAGAAAGCCGTATTCATTAATATGTTACGGACATTCATCACTCAGAAACCGATATGTCATCAAAATGACAGGGCAGCAGGAAGCACCTGCTGCCGCACTCTACTGAACCTTCCCAGTGCCATCTGTTAGTTCGGTTCTAAGGTTTCCTGATATGCAGTCATGATGTCACTGAGGCTCATTGTGAGATTTCCGTCCAAGACTGTATAGGGAATGCTCTCCTTGGGATATGCTATACAGGCACCTCCTACGCCCATGCCTGTGGAGGCATCAAACCTGGTGGCACAAGCATCGCATACGAGTATGTTCCCTTCGAGTGCAAATCCCATGGAACCGCAGGGTGGGCAAACACTGGACCTGATAAATAGTTCATCGCCCAGCCTGTAAGCCATTACTGCAACTTCGCTGGCGCCTGTATTTACTTTAAAGTGAACATTGGTGTTCTTATCTACTGCCTCAATGGGTATGGAAACTACATCCGCCTTCACGGCCGGATTTATCCATACAGCTTCCACGGGCCTTGCAGAGCCTTTCAGTGAATCGTTCCCGGTGCATCCAAGTGCAAATGCGGCCAATACCAGCACTGACAAAATCATAACTATTGTTTTTGATCTCATTTCTCCTCCTCGATATTCCCGTCCTTCAAATTCACGATGCGATCGGACAGCTTAGCAAGTTCACTGTTGTGAGTGACCATGATCACAGTCATTTCTCCTGCCAGCGACCTTAACAGGGAGATAATCATCGAGCCTGTAGCTGCATCCAGCGCCCCTGTGGGTTCGTCGGCCAGCAATATCTTCGGCCTCATGACGATCGCACGTGCAATGGCGACCCTTTGCTGTTCTCCTCCACTCAGCTCCGCAGGCTTATGCTCCCTCCGATGGGACAGTCCGACCCTCTCCAGAGCAGCGGCCACAGATCCGTCATCCTTCTCCCCTGCAAAGATCAGAGGCAGGGCTACATTCTCGTAGGCCGTGAGCGAGGGTATAAGATGGAACTGCTGGAAAACGAAACCAACAGTCCTGCGCCTCAGTGCAACCAGCTCTTTCTGGGACTTGCCTGTGATATCGGCGCCGTCGATGGATATGCTTCCCCCGCTGGGACTGTCAAGCATGCCGATAAGGTTCATCAGGGTGGTCTTACCCGAGCCCGACTGTCCCATAACGGATACGAACTCACCTTTTTTCACTTCCAGGCTGACATCACGCAGCACTTCAAGCTCACCGCTTCCTATGCGGTATCTTTTGCCTGCTTTCAGGATGCGTATCATATTATCATCAGACACTTCTCAGCACCTCCGCCGGATCAACACCAAGAGCCCTCTTAGCAGGAAGTATGGACGCCAGCATGCCTGTAAAGACACACATGCCTGTCACAGGAAGCAGGATCGACCACATTGGAGAGGGGGTCACCTGTACCAGCAGGGGAGCGGCAATAGTGGAAGCGACTGTTCCTGCAGCAAACCCGATAACGCCTCCCACAGCCCCTATGATAGCGCCTTCAAAGAACAGCATGGATACGACCTGCACATCACTGGCACCAACCGCACGCATAATCCCTATCTCCTTGAGCTTCTCGTTCACTGAGGCAAGCATGGTGGAAGCCACGGTCAGTGTACTCACAAGCAGAGTGATGATCGAGACTGCCATCGCAGAAGACCGGGTGTGTTCCACAATTGCCAGCTCGTTGCGGACTATCTGGCTCATGGACCTGGCTTCCAGGCCGGGGAACTTATCCTCGATCTGCATGCTGATCTCCTCAACCGGGCATTCGTTGCACAATGCCCTGACCTCAAGGCTGCTTACTTTCCCCTCCCTGTCGAGCAGATACTGGGAAGCTGCAAGCGGGAGTATCACATACGCATCTTCATTGCTGCCTGTGCTTTCTATCACACCTGCGACCCGGGCATCCATGGAGATATTACCATTGCGGAGAGTGATGAGGGAGCCTTCGGTAAGTCCGAGCGGTGTGGCTATATCAGAACCGACCATCACTTCGGTCGGACCGGTGTTTTCAGAGGATATCCAGCTGCCCTGCACTTTCCACCATGACTTGAGCTTCCTTTCCTCGTCCGGATCCACGCCCATTATAACGACTGACGAATCTCCAAGTTCTGCGACCCCGTATAATCTCGGCGCCACAGCGGACAATTTGGAACTGTCCATTATGGTGTGTATCCGGGGAATATCCGATTCCTCGATGTAGTTCTCGCCTGTGAACAGGGAACCCATGGAAGTGGAGCCCGCCACCAGTGGAATGGTCTTGACCTCCGGCCTTACAATGATGTTTGCACCGAAGTTGTTGGATTCTTCGTAAAGGCTGTCGGTAGCTGCTGAAAAAGTTGTCACTACCGCGACCATTGCCGCAGAGGCCACCACCACACCGAGTACAGCAACAAGGAGTTTTGTTTTTCTGCGGGATATATCTTTCAGGACCAAAGAGTGTAAATGCATAATTACCTCATCATCTGCAGCCGGGGCGTCCCGGCATAGTCTGCAGCAAATTTACAGTGAATGTAAAGCGCATACTTTACAATAACTGTAACTCTATTTGAGCTTTACGTTCAATGTAAAGCACTTGCATCTGCAGGTATTCAAAACGGGCCCGTGAACTAGTGGAACAAAAAGCAGAGCAAAAGAGCATGCTGATCTTTATCAAGACTCAGCTTATGCGGCACAGTAAGACTTATATTGCCTTACACCTGTTGTAAACGCATGGTTAAACTTGACCGGATAAACCTTTCAAATGAAGGCCTTACCAAGTTCTTCAGTCCCATCGAGGCCCAGATAATGACAGTCCTCTGGGAGAACGGTGAGTGCACCACGCCCGATATCACTGAAAGGACGGGTATCCCCCTATCCAGCGTTGCAGGGACGCTTGACAGGCTTGTAAAGGCCGGCTATGCAAAAAGGACAGTGGACAGGAGCGGACAGCGGGTAAGATATCTGTATTCCGCAAGCGAGTCCATGGACAGCACGGCAAATTCCATCACCCGCAAGGTGCTGGATAGCCTTGTGGACACTTTCGGCAAGGTAGCCATAGAGAACTTCCATACCTATAACAAGAAATAAGGTATCGGGATAATAGAGTGGCGGGATTCGCGGGGCACTGGTAAATGTTTTCCATAAGCAATGAGATCGGATGCTACATTACCTGCATCTCAGATTCTGGCATGCTTCCATTGCTGCTGGCATCGCTGTTCACGGCCCTGTTGCTGTTCGTGTCATATTTTAATGCCAAAACTCCCGGCATCCGTATATCCTCATTCATTGCCGCACAGTTATGCATGCTCGCTTCTATCGGCATAGTCGTCTCATCCATGCACTGCAGCCGGATGCTTACTATTGAGATATACACAGCTTATGCCGGCCTCTCGACTCTCGCGGCCCTGCTCCTGCCGCGAGTATACCAGAGAGTCCTCATCGGAAGATACAGGGCCAGACCGATCGTGGAAATCATGGAATGGCCTCAGGCTTTTGTAAACAAGGTCGGAAACAACAGTAGTTTGAACTCATCCGGCACAGTGAATGTCTATTATTACGATTCTGCAGTCCCAAGAGCATTCGCTTGCGGAAAGGCCATCTTCCTGTCCATCGGGCTGATCGAGATCATGGACATGGACGAACTGAAAGCTATACTTGCACACGAAGTATGGCATCTGCGTCACAGGACCGGAACTCCCATTCTGAGAAACCTGTCCATGATAACATTTACCAGGAACTGTACAGGAAATGAGCTTGAGGGATTGGCGGATACGTTTGCATCAAAGACTGTCAGTAAGAATGCAGTGGAATCCGCAAGGGCAAAACTCAGCTAAAAAGAAAAGGGGGAACACCCCGACCCGGTTATGTGCTCAAGGGGCACGATTGCGTTTTGTATTGCGTATGAGGTCTATGAATTCCCTGGTTTCCTTTCTTACATCGTCACTGCATACGACAGCTGAGATCGCCACCAGACTATCGGCGCCGCCCTGAATAACACTCACGCAGTTCTTCCTGTTGATACCGCCTATGGTGACCACTGGGATGCTCAGGGCATCCTTCACTTCCCTTATCCGCTCAGGGCCGATGCCCTCTCCTGCGTCTTTCTTGGTGGACGTGCCGAATATGGGACTGAGGCCGACGTAATCAGCGCCTTTCCGCTCGGCCTGCAGCGCCTCCCCGAGGTCGTGAACTGTAAGGCCGATGATCCTGTCACTTCCCAGAAGCTGTCGTGCAAGCTGAATTGGCATGTCGTCCTGACCGATATGTATGCCGTCCGCATCCACAGCCATGGCAACATCAATGCGGTCATTGACCAGGAAGATAGCCTTGTCCCTGCAGATCCCCTTTATCAGAAGAGCTTCCTCCACCATCTCCTTTGTACTCTTGTCCTTCTCACGGTACTGGACTATCCTGCATCCGGCTTCCACCGCGTTGCGTACATCAGAAAGGCTACCTTTCTTAGAGAGGCCTGAATCCGTAACGAGATAGAAATCTATCTCGCCAAGCAATTTCTTTTTGTCCATGGCTGCCTGTCAGAGTTCTTCGAAGTCCATCAGGGGTTTTACTTTTTCATCTGTAAGGTTGGCCACCTCGTCATAGAGGTACATCTTGAATGTTCCCGGGCCCTCCGACTTTGCGGCTGCCAGTTCCCCTGCCACGCCAAAATAGCATAGTGTATCCTTTGCAGCATCGCAGTGATCGCTGTTGACAGAGGCGAAAGAGCCTATTATCGACGCAGCCATACAGCCGGTCCCGACAATGGAGCCCATCCTTTCATGGCCGTTCCTCACAATATAAGTCCTTTTACCATCGCTTATTATGTCCTCTTTGCCTGTCATGACCACGGTGCACGACCTTGACCCTGCCAGAGCTTTTGCGACCTGCAGGGGATCGGCATCTATGGAGGTTGCCTCTACTCCCTTGGTCTGCGCATGTTCACCTGCAAGTTTTGCCACTTCTGAATAATTGCCCTTGATGATGTCGACCCTTGCGGAGTTAAGGATTTTCGCAGCCATGTCGTCCCTGAACTTTGTTGCACCGACACCCACTGCATCAAGCACTACCGGGGTGCCCTTCTTGTTCGCGGCGGCTGCCGAGATGATCATGCAGTCGATAAGCTCGGATGTCAGGGTGCCGATGTTGATCACAAGCGCGGATGCAATACCTGTCATATCGGCGCATTCCTCGCGTGCATGTGCCATCACCGGAAGCGCACCGAATGCTCTTGTGATGTTGGCGCAATCATATATCGTTACCCAGTTCGTTATGTGATGTATCAGCGGTCTTGTTTCTCTCAGTGTCTTGAGTGGGTCCTTCATTATAGTCCTCGATGCTTATTTTTGCACGTCCTGGATTGACATGTTCAAATAGTGATTCCAGTCGATGACCCGCTATCGAGCTCATTATGTATTAATCATGCGGATGGCAGTTTACCCTGTATGTACTTCCACCATATTCATGTATAAATATAGGAATGTCCAAGGCCTTTTCAAGTTACGCTGCCAAACTGCCCAGACATTCAATAAAAAACATGGTGGGAATATGAGGCCCAGCACAAAAGGGATGAAAGTTGTCAGATAGCTCATAGATAAGGAAATGATAAGTTGACAAATGGAATCCTCTAAACTTATATTTGCATTAAAGCACAAGTACTAATTAAGTATTTGTGCCACCCTGACAGTTTATCAAAGGGGGATTTATGAGCGAAACGTCTGAAGATAGGACCATTACAGAACATGAGAGAAAGCATCTACTTGCAGCGTTACATCGGCGCCTGATCTGGGTAGGCAGAGAGATACCTTATAATATAGAACTGAATGGAAAGAAGTACAACCCGCACACTGTTGTATGGGAGCTTCTCAACAAAAAGAAACTTGATAACAAAGACAGGGAATTTATTGACAGGTGCATTCTGCACATCAGTGAAAAAGCAAAAGAAGATGAGCTTGAACTGGCAACCGGGCAACTTACAGAAGAAGAAGCAAAGAAGTTGTTCGATGAGACTGCCGGACTCTTGCGCACTCTCATGGATCTCAGGGATATTGAAGAGGGCGTGTCAAAAGAAAAAGAGAAAGAGTTTTTTGAAACGTTTAATCGCGAGAGAGTCGCTGAAGCACGCCGGTGGATAAGCTTCTTAAAGGAAACAGGAGAGATAAAATAGAGCCTCTCTCAATATTTTGTCCCGGATCTGTGGGTCAATATTCATATTTTCATGGCCGCACTCTGTAAAATACCGCATGAACCGATTTCTTTATATACGGACATGACTACTATAGAAAGCCAATTTAATGCATAGATTACTTCATTTCATATCATGATCGCCCGTTGAACACTTACACCAATTACATTATCAATATCATAAAATCACACTCATCCGGAGGAATTCCTTGGCAAAGAAAGTACAGAGAAAGTTAGACAAGTGGAAGTCAAAGACCTGGTACAACGTAGAGACACCCGAGTTCATCAGCAGGACAAACATCGGAGTTACCCCTGCAGAAGACCCGGAGCAGCTCGTTGGCCGTGTTGTTGAGACCACTGTCGGAGAGATAGCAAACGACTTCACAAAACACAACACAAAGCTCATCCTCGAGATCAGTGAAGTCAATGGTGACGTTGCCAACACCAGATTCATTGGACACGAAATCACAACCGATTACCTGCGCTCCATCGTCAAGCGCCAGACATCAAGGATCGACACCAACCTCGATGTGACCACAAAGGACGGCTACGTCATAAGGGTCAAGCCCATCTGCTTCACTGTCAAGAGGGCAAGGACCAGCCAGATCAAGTCCATCAGGGAGATCATGAACAAGATCGTCGTTGAGCGCGCAGCAGAACTCAACTTCGAGCAGTTCATCGAAGAAGCCATCATGGGCAAGCTTTCCGCAAACATCTACAGGAATGCTAAGTTCATCTACCCCCTCAGAAGGGTCGAGATCAGGAAGACCGAAGTCAAGGCACTTCCTGCAGCAGCTTAAGCATAATATCCCAACGTTCAAAGGTATCACTCCGGTGATACCCGCAATCACTTTTTCTCAGAATGCAGCAACTGCCAATTACGGCAGGCCAGCCTATAGTGCAGTATTACGTCCCTTGTTCTCGTACTCTTCCCTGATCAGCCTGGCCATTTCCTCGTTGGCCTCTACGATGAAAGAGCCGATGTAGCCACAGTTCTTGCAGTGGTACAGTCCTTCGACTCCGCCTGCCTCATAGTAAAGTTCCATGCTCCCGCACACAGGACAGACCTGCACGGTCTCTTCCGGGTCATCATCCCCGATGTCCGGAAAATCCATATCACCATTTTCCCGAAACTCATCTTCCATTTTGCATTACCCCTGGTCGCCGCGTACAAGCGATCCCGTATAAGACTATGAGGTCCGGAGATATCAAACTTGCCGCAAAGTCCCCGACAGTTCGGGAGGATAAGGGGAAAAGTAAGTCTGCTGAGCCAGATATTCCACATTGGAGCGCATTATCCAGGAAAGGAGGAGTTGCCTGAGCTCCGCCAGCACAGTGCTGTCCCTGCGGTATTTGCTTATCATGCCCTCAAAGAGGAGCTTCTCATCACCTGTCAGCCTGTCGGAAAAATAACCAATTGCGTGCATGAGCACATTGATGTTCGACCCGATACCGGCCTCCCGGGAAAGCACTTCCCGGATAGATCGGCCATAGTCCTTCAGTACATCATCAAGCGGGCGCTTCCCATGGTTGGCCGCAAGGTCACCCATCCATTTCATGGCCTTCTTGTCGAAAGCCATCAATAGCAACTTGTTGCGCGTGTGATAGTCCAACAGTTCACTCATTTTTCCTGACCCTGCCGCCTCCCTGAACGAGGCCAGGGCAAAGACACGCGCCAGGAAGTCATCCCTTATCGCAGGATCGTAAAGCTGCTCTTCATCCACTGTGGGAAGGGACGGAAAATGAAGTTTCAGTCCTTCAGCAAAAAAACCTGTACCCTTGCGGTGCAGGCAATCCTTGCTCGCGGAAGAGGAAAAGATCTTCGTATTCCCGATGCCGCAGGAAGGAGACCTTGATTTAAGGATGGCTCCATCAATAGTATCGAGCCTGTCCAGATACGCAGAAGTAAAATCAGCCATCCTTTCAGTAATATCCAGCCCGGTGGCAGGCTGCACAAGCCTTCTTGCATCCTGATCCCCCAAGATGATACGTATGGGCGCACGCGGCACCCCCAGACCGATCTCGTACTCCGGGCATACGGCGATAAAATCAACATAGACCCCCATAGCCTCCGCAACAGGAAAGGGGACCATGCTTCCATCGTACCTGCAGGGCGAGAAACCAAGGCATTTGCTTATCAGGATTCGGGGGCGTGGACTGGAGTGCATCATGATATGCACAGTGTTGGTTCCAGGAGCTTATATAAGTACTCAAACCGAAAAGCGAGATCATCTGACAAAGCCTTCGTCCTTGAGGCTCACATATTTTCCTTCCCCGATGACCACATGGTCCAGCACGTCTATTCCCAGCAGCTTCCCTCCCTCGACAAGTTTTTCCGTTACAGCGATGTCCTCCCTGCTTGGCGTGGGGTCCCCCGAGGGGTGATTATGGGAGAGGATGACCGAAGCGCACGATTCCATGAGTGCGGCTTTGAATACCTCCCGCGGGTGGACAATGTTAGCATTCAGGCTGCCGATGGAGATGACCTCCTCACGGAGCACCTGGTTCTTGGTATCAAGTAGCAGGGCCACCAGCCTTTCCCTTTTCTGCTCCCTCATTTTTGGATAGAGCAGCGAGTACACATCCGCAGGTGATCTGATCTTGCGCTTTGGCTCGTCCGTGAATCCTTCCAGCTTGCGTGCAAGCTCGAACACCGCTGCTATCTGGGCTGCCTTTGCAGTGCCTATGCCATGGATTTCTGTGAGCTTGCTGACGTTGGCCTGACTCAATTGTTTGATGCTGTACTCTGAAAAGATTCGGCTGCACAGGTTGACAATATTTTCTTTCTGCGTGCCTGTCCTCAGGATGATTGCCAGCAGTTCTGCGTTCGAGAGCGCTTCAGGGCCATATTTGAGCAATCGTTCCCGGGGCCTCTCGTCCTCGGGCATGTCACGGATGCATATTTTGTACTGGTTCATGCAAGCGTGAATAATTTTCACATTTATAAATTATTCGAAAATTGACTATTATAATTTGCTACTTATAATGATTTTTCCAATTGGTTGTTGGAACAAACGCTTGCACATACACAATGATAGTATTTTAAGAGCTCGCTGGTAAAATTAGTTTAAGCTATGTTTAAATAATTACGCCCATTTTCTTAAAAATAATCTATGCAGAAGTCTTCTTTTTATTTATAACTCATAAATTTAAACAGTCGGTAATTTTATTTAGTAGCATTGTTTCTAATTATATGCAAAATTATAATAATTTTTGCTAAGTTATAAAATGGATAGAATGCTAAAAATATGTTTGAGTATAATGGTGATATCTGTTATATTCATTGGAATAGGTAGTGCTTCAGATTCCGATTCAAGTCGGGATGAATCACTTAATTATTATTTACCAGATTACGGAGCGAAAACATTTGATTCTCTTAAAGCGGATTCAAATGTGATTGAAATTCGAGGAGTAGTACCTGAGATTACAGAAGATAAAGAAAAAAAAGTATGGTTAAACAGAATAGGGACAAGTATGCGACTTTCCAAGGATAAAATAATGCCTTATACAGAATTAAATGGTCAGTTTGTCTCTGGTTTTGGTATCAACTATGGTGGATACTGTTCATAGAACTTAGTGAAGACAGGGGAACGGTTGATACGTCTACAATAGATGAAATATATAACATAATAGAGGAAGACGCAAAAAAGGATGGATTGTCTAACATTCCAGTCGTCTTCATAAAGTCAAAGCCAGTTATTCTTGATACTCGCAGTGATATATGGAATCCACTGATTGGAGGGGTGAAACTAATGTACAAAAATACATCCACCAACCTCTGGTATTCAGCGACATCATCATTTGCTGCACAAGATAGTAGTGGTAATAAAGGATTTGTAATGTCTGGACATTGCGCTAGGACATCGGGTGGTGTTGGAGGAGATATTTATCAACCCGATAACACAAGAAAAGTAGGAGACGTAACTTACTATAATTGCGTTTTTTCAGATGCTGCATGGGTAAAAACAAACAGTGTTACAGACGACATATATTGGGCAAACAATAATATAGTAAAAGATGTAGTTAGTTATGGAGACCCCTCCTTAGGTGATACTGTCTATCTATCAGGAATAGTAAGTGGTACAACAACCGGTACTGTTACAGCAGAATACGTACGTAAAATCAGTACTGTTTTTGGTCCTTTACAAGATCAATTCGTAGCCAGTTACAATAGTAACAATGGAGATAGCGGTGGACCTGTATTTATGAATTACGGAAGCAATACGGTTAAAATAGTAGGTGTACACTGGGGACATGACAGCCCTACACAAGCCGTTTTCTCCCCCGTCAGTGGAGTGACACTAGACTTAAACGTAGTTCTTCGGATTTATAATTAAATAGGTATAATAAGAGGAGTATGCCTAAAGTTCTTTCTTAAAGGGCCAAATTATTTAAAATTTAATTTGGCTTCTTATATTTTAATTTCTTTATACTATATACTAGTCAAATATATATTACACTAGCATTATAAGTCAAATACACGGTTATGAAAAATTTATATTTTTACCTACGATTTATCATATAATACGAACTTTTAATTGTATTTATAGGAGTTGTTTTGATGTTTACAAAAATCATATTTACCAAAAGAATAATCATTTTGATGTGTGTTGTCGCCTTGTTACCCTTTTCCGTAAATGCTGATATTGAAATAAACTATTCTGAATCTATTAAGGAATTTTCCACTTTAAATAGTTTTGAGTCTAACTTTGAACGAATTAAAATGGACCCAGTTTTCATAACCAATAGGGGGGTATTTCCCGAAACCACAAATGACAGTGAAAGAGCGAAATGGTCCTATTCTCTTAGCAAGTGTTGGCTTAATTTAACAAAAATGAGTCCTTCTTGTTCTGATCTTGACGAAGCTATAATCAGTTATAGTTTTGCGGAGGATTTTTTAATAGTAGACCTAGATCCTTATTATCGTGAAGAAATAAATGATTCTAGAATTGATGAAATATATCAAAAGATAGATGGCTACTGTGAACAGAGAGGTATAAGTGAAGTACCGGTTGTTTTCATATGGGCAAACATAAATGAAACCTTCCCATTACCCGATTATGGCCCTGAGATGTTTGAAGAAGCTAGAAAGAGCTCCAATTTCATAACTACACGGGGAACAATGCCTGTTATTACCGAGGAAAGAAAAAAGAGAGAATGGACAGATTTGCTTGTAAAGGGCAGTCATAATGATGTAAAAATAGACCATTATTTTCTTGATGGTCCAGTGATTGGTTTTGGAACTAGTATTAATGGATATTTGTTCGTAGAGTTCTATTCTAACACCCCGGAAAAAGTAAATGAAACTTTAATAGATGAAATTTATCAGGTGATTGATAATCGATTCGAGCAAATAGGGATAAGTGATGTACCAGTAGTCTTTGTTTTTGCAGATATTCCAGTAGTAGATGAGCTACCAGATGAAGAGATGAACCAAGTTGGAACTTCAGACTTATCAGGTGAAGAGAACGAAACTGCAAAAAAATCACCGGGTTTTACTTCCGTGATACTAATTCTGAGTCTTCTCATACTAATGAAGGTCAAAAGTTAAGGATTTGATGAGCAACTCTATCATAACAGAAATCTGGCTGAAACAATGTTCACAGACCTCAAAAGGAAACATTGAGAAGAGATCAGAGCACGGAAGTACTGGAACTAGGTAAAAGAGATGAAAATAAAATTACTAGTACACAACCTTGGCAAGTATGCCAAGGTTATCTATCTGACTCAAAGGAGGATTTCTACAGAGCCCTTTTTCCTTTATTTTTTATTCTAATTGTCATGTTCGCCGTGTACTTATATCATGAATGATCATAACCCTTCCCATGAAAGTCATTTGTGTGTCAGGCTACAAGAACACAGGTAAGACCACCCTGGTCACCCGTCTTGTAGAAGCCCTGTCTGAGAAAGGCTCCGTAGGCACTGTCAAGATAATGTCCCATCATCGTTTCAATCCCACAGATACCGATACGGGAAAACACTTCGATGCAGGCGCAGATGCTGTTGCTGCGATAACCGATTCCGAGCTTGTGATTGTAAAGCGTAATCCGACACTTGACCAGGCCCTCGACTCACTGGCCGATGCCGGTATGGACTTTGCTGTTGTGGAAGGTGCAAAGAGCAGTTCCCTTCCTAAGATCGTGTTGGGGGAAGCAGCTGATGCCGAAGGCATCGTGAATGTAGTTGCAAGGTTGCCCGAGCGGGCTGACTGGGATACTGACAGACTTGTGGAACTTGTCCTTGAGCAGGAGGACTGGGTAACCCTTGGATCCCTCATCAGGAAGATCAAAAGTAATCCCGACATCGGGTTCTCAGGAGGCATTGCAACATTCACAGGCATTGTCCGCGAGATGACAGACGGGACTCATACGCAGGCTCTTGAATTCGAGAAATATGCCGATGTTGCCGAGCGTGCCATGGAAAAGATATGCGTGGAGATGAAGCAAAGGGAAGGCATCATCGATGTGCTGATGCACCACAGGACCGGCCTGATAAAGGCAGGCGAGGATATTGTCTATATAGTGGTCGCTGCAGGTCACAGGAAGGAACTGTTCGTCACCCTGGTTGATGCGCTCGAACGGCTGAAAGAGGAAGTGCCTATCTGGAAAAAAGAGCTTACGCTGGATGGCGATTTCTGGGTGCACGATAAAAGCGGCGGTGAGTGAACTCGCGGTCTCACGGCAGGCCTTACAAGGTTCCTGCTGTGCCCCTACCTGTTCTTCAGCCCCATCTGCCTGTCGATCTCTTCTGCGATCTCCTCAAGCTCGTCGAATATCCTGTCGGAATCCTTTCTCATCTCCCTGACTGCAGCTTTCAGGCTGCCTCCCCGGAGATAGAGTGCACGCCTGTCCCTGTACAGCAGTCCTGTATTAATAAGATTCCTTACGTGGTGATTGACCCTTGAAGGTGTCACATCAAGATCTTCGGCTATCTTATCAGAGGACACACGCTCTTCTTCCATAGCAAGCTGCTTTAAGAGATCCGTCACTATCTGAGTAGCCAGGTTTTCCGTATCCCTGCCTGATGACAAACCGAAACTGTTACATAACCAGCTTATATCATGCTCTAGTTTTTTCTCTCTTGGTTTTTCAAGATTGATGAGTATGATCTGTTGTGGCATGATTTTTACTATCCATCAGAATAGATATATAGTTTTCTGTATTAAATCGAAATGATATCTACAAAAAACCAATTAACTCAATTTTACTGAAAGGGTATATATAGAAGTTTTGTTATATAGTTCAATTGTAAGCCGGGTATTGCCGGGATAACTTTGGAGGATAATCTACTATGATGATCAGACCAATAGGAGAACGAGTGTTGATCAAATCGATCAAGAAAGCGGAAGTTACTGAAAGCGGCATATATATTCCTGATTCAGCCCAGGAAGAGAGAAAGGAGGGCATAGTGGTCGGGGTAGGGACTTTCGAGGACGGCAAGGCGCTCCCGCTCAAGGCGGGCGACCATGTTATCTACGGCGGATATAAGAGCGATGAGATCGACTTCAACGGTGAGACACATATGTTCATCGATTTCAAGGACGTATTGGCAGTTGTGGAGAAGTGAGACTGCACAGACAGTTGCTGATCAATTGACACAGAGGTAATCATATGGCTAAACAGATCATGTTTGACGAGGATGCGCGCAAAGCGCTCTTAAGCGGTGTGGACAAGGTTGCAAATACCGTAAAGATCACCCTTGGCCCCAAGGGAAGGAACGTTGTGCTTGACAAGGCAGGAAGCCCTGTGGTCACCAACGACGGTGTGACCATTGCCAAAGAGATCGAGCTTATAGACAAGTTCGAGAACATGGGTGCCAAGCTCATCAAGGAAGTGGCATCCAAGACACAGGATACCACCGGTGACGGTACCACCACGGCCACCCTGCTTGCACAGGCAATGATAACCGAAGGCTTAAGGAACATCACTTCAGGCGCCAACCCCATAGAGGTAAAGAGGGGTATTGAAAAGGCCACCGAGAAGGTTGTGGGCCGTCTGAAGGAGAAGAGCCAGGAGGTCAAGGACAAGAGCAGGATACTGCAGGTTGCCACCATCTCTGCCAACAATGACGAGCAGATCGGTGCTCTCATTGCCGATGCGATGGACAAGGTGGGCTACAACGGCGTCATTACAGTCGAGAACTCCAAGACAATGGAAACCTCCCTTGAGGTCGTGGAAGGTATGCAGTTCGACCGCGGATTTGTCTCCCCGTACATGGCAACCGACCACGAGAAGATGACCTGCGAATTCGAGGATCCGTACATCCTGGTAACAGACCGCAAGATCAGCACCATGAACCAGATCATTCCCGTGCTTGAGAAGGTTGCAAAGGAGGGCAGGCCTCTTGTGATGATCGCCCAGGACGTGGAAGGCGATGCACAGGCTGCGCTCATCCTGAATATCGTGCGCGGCTCCCTGAGAGTATGCGCTGTGAAGGCACCGGGCTTTGGTGATGAGCAGAAGGAGATGCTTGAGGATATCGCCATACTTACCGGCGGAGTGCTCATCAGCGAGGACAGGGGCATGAAGCTCGAAGAGTTCTCCGAACACATGCTAGGACACGCCCGCAAGATCAATATCGACAAGAACAAGACCACTATAGTTGAAGGCAAGGGTGACAGGAAGGCCATAGAGAAGAGAATGGCGCTCATCGAGTCCCAGGTCAAGGTCACGGATGCGGAGTTCAGGAAGAAGGAGCTCAAGAAACGCCTTGCCAAGCTCGGAGGCGGAGTCGCCGTCATCAAGGTAGGCGCAGCAACCGAGACCGAGGTCAAGGAGAAGAAGATGAGGATCGATGACGCACTGAACGCTACAAAGGCAGCAGTTGAGGAAGGCGTTGTCGCAGGAGGCGGTGTGACACTCTTCCATGCAGTCAGCGCCCTTGACAGCATGGAGCTTGAAGGTGACCGCAAGATCGGCCTGAACATAGTCAGGCGCGCACTGGAAGAGCCTGTCAGACAGATAGCTGTCAATGCAGGACGCGAGGGTGCCGAGATCGTGGCCAGGATAAGGGCAGAGCCCAATGACCAGTTCGGCTACAACGCCAAGACCGATACCTTCGAGGATCTCTTCGAGGCAGGCGTTATCGACCCGACCAAGGTCGTAAGGAGCGGGCTGCAGAACGCTGCATCCATTGCAGGCCTGGTACTTACCACCGAGGCACTTGTTGCAGACTATGATGATGAGAAGGACAAGCAGACAGCAGCGATCATAATCTGATCGCCCCTTCTTTATCTTCAGGAGCTGGAGGTGTTGTAAGGAAAAGCAGGGGCATAACAGCAGAACAGACACGTGCAAGGTCATAAAAGGCCTTTTGTACCGCAAATAGGATGAACGAAAAATATCCAGACGTCCATTAAGGCAAAATGGGGTGATTATATGAGATTCGGACTGACAAGATGGAATCCGACTAGGGTTGCAAGATGGGACCCGTTCGATGAGATGAGGCAGATGCAGACCCAGATAAACGATATGATCAAGGAGATGAGCCTTGAGGAAAAATGGTCGGAAAGCGGGACCCTGGCACCGCTTGTGGATGTGAAGGATGAAGGTAACAATATCACAGTGACCACTGATCTGCCAGGAGTGGATAAGAAGGATGTTGACATCGACATCAGGGACAATGTGATAGGCATCACTGCAAAGTGCGGCAGGGAGTCCGAGAGCGCGGATGAAGGTTACACCCGCAGGGAAAGGACCTACAGCATGTTCTCAAGGACACTGACACTTCCTGCGGCTGTCACTTCCGAAGGCGCGAAAGCAAAGCTTGAGAACGGTGTCCTCACAGTGACACTCCCAAAGCAGCAGCCTGAGGAAAAGCAGAAGATAATGATCGAATGACCTGGCATTAAAAAGGAAAATTGTCAGGGATATGGTATCGGCTCCGGGTTCAGGACGGCTCCCGGTGTAATGGGTCCGGGGATTGCCCGAACTCCTGTTGCCAACTGATCGTACCTCCGTTCCAGGCAATGGAAAATATAATGGGCGGGATCACGAGGAGTCATATTTCATATACCTTGGGCCCTCTGTAGGTCTGTCTTTAAAAACGGCAACATTGAGCAATTGAAGGCCTCTCTAGTCGAGCCTTATCAATTAAATTATGATTTAGATTCAGAGGATAATATGCAATTCACAGATCTTAACCTTATAGACCCCCTGCAGAGAGCCCTTACCAGGGAAGGCTACATAGCACCAACGCCTATACAGATGCAGGCCATACCGCAGCTGCTCAGGGGCAAGGATCTCATAGGCATCGCCCAAACAGGTACGGGCAAGACTGCTGCCTTTGTGCTGCCCATACTCCAGAGGATGCATGAGAAGCACAAGCACGTGAGCCCGGGTTTCCCCAGGGTGCTTGTACTTGCACCCACGAGGGAGCTTGCGGCACAGATAGGCGACAGTTTTGCAGCTTATGGGCACTTCCTTCACTTCCGGCATACGGTAGTGTTTGGCGGTGTGAGCCAAGTGCCCCAGTTCAAGAGCATAACAAAGGGCGTGGATATATTGGTGGCAACTCCTGGAAGGCTGCTCGATCTCATGGACCAGGGCATCGTCAAACTGAGTGCGGTCGAGTTCTTCGTACTTGATGAGGCTGACCGGATGCTTGATATGGGGTTCATCAAAGACGTCAACCGGATAGTCTCGATGCTGCCGCACAAGCGCCAGTCGCTCTTCTTCTCGGCGACCATGTCCCCGCAGATAGGAGAGCTTGCCAGGCGCTTGCTCAAGGACCCGGTGCAGGTGGAAGTGACTCCCCAGGCAACCACTGTTGAGCGCATAGAACAGCGCGTCTTTTTCGTGGACAACGAGAACAAGGACGCGCTACTGGTGAGCCTCCTCCAGCAGGACCATCTGAGCTGCGTGCTGGTGTTCACCCGTACGAAGCACAGGGCCAACAAGGTTGCCCAGATGCTGAACAAGAACAACGTGGGTGCCGATGCCATACACGGCAACAAGTCACAGGCCCACCGGACACGAGTGATGGACAGTTTCCGTTCAGGCGAGCTGCAGGTGCTTGTAGCGACGGACATAGCAGCCAGGGGAATAGACATCGAGGACATATCCCATGTGATAAACTACGACCTGCCCAATGAACCCGAGAGCTATGTGCACCGCATCGGGCGCACTGCAAGGGCGGGAGCGGACGGGACGGCATATTCATTCTGTGCCGCGGATGAACGCAACTTCCTTCGCAGTATCGAGAAGCTCACAAGGATGGAGATCGAGGTGATGAGGCACCGCTATCATTCACAGCGGGCGCAGGATGCGGTGGGTGACGAAGCAAAACCGGCTCCAAGGAAACCGCGTCCTCCAAGGAGGCCGGGGCACGGCACTCACAAGCGTCAGTAGATGCCTAAGAACGTATTCCGGGGATGATCCGCCCGGTTTCTGTTTTCAGGAACCGGAAATGGGGCAGGGACAGTAAACAGGATGATGAGTCTGAATGCTCCGGCAATGCTGGTGCGCGCAGATTAAATTATTAAGGGAGAAAACTGCAATTATAATTGGGAGAAAGGATCATGGATCTTAATCGTTTCACACAGAAGGCCCAGGAGGCTGTTCAGGATTCGACGACCATTGCTGCAAGATACAGGAACCAGCAGATCGACTGTGAACATATCCTGCTTGCAATGCTCGAGCAGTCGGGAGGGCTTGTGCCTGCACTGCTCAAGAACATGGATGTGAATCCTGAGCGGGTTACGCAGAAGGTTGAATCGCACCTGGAGGAGCTTCCCCAGGTATCCGGTCCGGGGGGCGAACAGGTATATATGACGCAGACCCTGCGCCGCGTGCTTGATACTGCCTCGAGGGAAGCGGGGAAGATGAAGGACGAGTATGTAAGTGTCGAGCATCTCCTGCTTGCTGTAGTCGGGGAGAGCAGCTGCGCAGGCAGCAGGATACTCGCCTCAGAAGGCGTAACAAGGGACAGACTTCTGAAGGCAGTCAAGGACATAAGGGGGAACAGGAGGGTGACATCAGAGAATCCCGAGGGGACCATGGAGCCTCTCAAGAAATATGGTATCGACTTTACCGAGCTTGCATCACAGGGAAAGCTTGACCCCGTGATAGGCAGGGACCAGGAGATCCGGCATTCCATAGAGATCCTGTCCCGGCGCAGGAAGAACAACCCCGTGCTTATCGGCGAGGCCGGTGTGGGTAAGACCGCCATAGTGGAAGGGCTAGCCCAGCGTGTGGCAAAGAGAGATGTCCCGGAGGCCATGAAGGACAAAAGGATCATTGCCCTTGACATGGGTGCGCTTGTGGCCGGTGCCAAGTTCAGGGGGGAGTTCGAGGAAAGGCTCAAGGCCGTGCTCAAGGAAGTGGCCGAATCGGAAGGCCAGATCATTCTCTTCATCGATGAGATCCACACCATAGTGGGCGCGGGTGCCACGGAAGGTGCAATGGATGCAGGCAACCTGCTCAAGCCCATGCTTGCCCGCGGAGAGCTGCACTGTATAGGTGCCACCACACTGGACGAGTACCGCAAGTACATCGAGAAGGATGCCGCCCTGGAGCGCCGCTTCCTACCTGTCATTGTGGAAGAACCCACGGTAGAGGACACCATATCCATACTGCGCGGCCTCAAGGAGAAGTACGAGGTGCATCACGGGGTGCGCCTGAAGGACTCCGCACTGGTGGCTGCCGCCGTGATGAGCAACCGCTATATAGCCGACAGGTTCCTGCCCGACAAGGCCATAGACCTTGTGGACGAAGCCGCGGCCAAGAAGAGAACAGCCATCGACAGCAAGCCCGCTGAACTAGATGAAGCTGACCGCAAGATAATGCAGCTTGAGATCGAGCGCGAGGCCCTGAAAAAGGAAAAGGACGAGGCTTCCAGAGAGAGGCTCGAGGCTCTGGAGAAAGAGCTTGCGGACAGGAGGGCCGAATCCGACGCCATGAGAGCCAGATGGGACATGGAGAAGAAGGCCATTGCGAAGCTGAATGCCCTGAAGCAGCAGATAGAAGATACCAAGGTACAGCTTGAGCTTGCGGAGAATGACAACAACCTGGAACTTGCATCCAGGCTGAAGTACGGCACTCTCATACCCCTCCAGAAAGAGTACACGCAGGAAGAGGCACGTCTCAAGGAGATGCAGGGTGACATGCTCCTGAGCGAGGAGGTAGGTGAGGAAGACATAGCCGAGGTAGTGAGCCAGTGGACCCGCATCCCGGTCACCCGCCTCATGGAGGGCCAGCGTGAGAAGCTCATGCACTTCGAAGAGAACCTGCACAACCGCATAATCGGTCAGGAAGAGGCTGTCAGGGCCGTTGCTGATGCGGTCATACGCAACTATGCAGGCATCAAGGACCCGAGAAGGCCTATCGGAAGCTTCATCTTCCTGGGTCCCACGGGAGTAGGCAAGACAGAGCTTGTCAAGGCGCTGGCTGCAGAACTCTTTGATGATGAGAATAACATGATCCGCATTGACATGTCGGAGTACATGGAGAAGCACACTGTTGCGCGCCTTATCGGTGCACCTCCGGGCTACATAGGCCACGAGGAGGGAGGCCAGCTAACCGAGGCCGTGCGCAGGCGTCCATATGCCGTAGTGCTGTTCGATGAGATAGAGAAGGCTCACCCGGACGTGTTCAACGTCATGCTCCAGATACTGGACGATGGCAGGCTCACCGATTCCAAGGGGCGCACCGTGGACTTCAAGAACACACTGATCACCATGACATCCAACATCTTCGGGGGCGACCTGACGCAGCTGCTCAGTGACAGCGGCACTTACAGGCCGGAGCAGGGAATCCCCGAATCAGGCGGTAAGAGGACGCTCGACTACTCCGAACTGCAGATCAGGGCCATGCAGGAGCTTGGCAAGTATTTCAGGCCGGAGTTCCTTAACCGTATCGACGAGGTGGTCATCTTCCATGCACTCAAGCCGGAAGAGCTGGCTCAGATAGTGGATCTCAAGGTCGCGGACCTTCAGGAAAGGCTCAAGGAGAGGCGTATCACCCTCAACATCACGGAAGAGGCAAAGCTCTACCTTGGCAGGGTGGGCTACAGCGAGACCTTCGGTGCAAGGCCGCTTAAGCGTGTCATCCAGAACGAGGTCGAGACAAGGATAGCCAAGCTTATAATAGCAGGCAAGGCGCCGGAGGGCTCGACCGTGACAGTGGGCTCGGATGGCAGAGAGATCCTGATAAGTGTTACGGAAGCAGCGCAATGAGATCGCTGAGGCCAGAAGCGCACATGAATGAAAAGATTAAAGGATAGGGGTAGGAAAATCCCTATCCTGTTCTTTAACATTGAAGGAGTATACCCTTTACATTCCAAGTGCCATCCTGATGAGGACTATCAGTCCGACAAAAAGATTGAGGACCACAAGTCCCCCCACTGCCATGGCGCCTATTTTTATCAGGTTCGTATTCAGTTTTGAACCCGTATCAAGGAGTGAAAGAGCTTTCTGGACCGACTCCATTGTCTCGTTTGCCTTTGATATTGCCTCTTTGGACTCTGTCAGGTTCGCATTGAGATTATCAAGCAGCGTGTCTATGCGCGGCTGCTCTTCAGTCCTCACGGTGCGTAGCACGGCACCAAGTTCCTCAAGTGTACCTGGTACCCCCGTGTTCAGGTTATCGAGCAGCACATCTATACGTGGCTGTTCCTCGGTCCTGACACGCTGCAGGACCCCGTGCAGCTCTTCCAGCGTCCCTGGAATGACCCCTGGCACTTCGACCCACTTGTTAACCAGTTTCTCATAATGCTTATCAAGCTTCAGGGACTGCCTTGCATAGAATGCCTTCTGGGCTTTCATGAGGTCGTAGTTGCGCTGGTATCCATCGAATTTAGTGCTGAGGGATGCGGATATCCTTGCGCCGTATGGCTGCATGGAGGACATATAAGAGTATGACCTCAGTTCGGATACTGCAGCTGTGGCGCTGGAGAGGGCTCTCAGGCTGACTGCTGCATTTCCTGCTGATACGTTGTTCCCCTCTTCAAGTGCACTCACAATGGTACCGCCGGTCCTGGCGGCCATGACAGAACTATCTTTCACGACAGCAGATCCTATGATCGATCCTTCTGTTAAGCCTGATACTTTGTTAGCTGCGGCAATACTCCCGGCTTCTTTAATGACACTCGTTCCTCCAGAGACTTCCTTAGACAGGGTATTGCCTGAATTGACAGCAACGTCCCGGACCGCTCCAATGAGCACTGTTTCATCTTTTATATTTACAGCAGTCAGTTCATCTTTTAGGTTAGCTGCATTATCCTTTATGCTCCCTGCATTAACCAGGCCGTCCCTTATATTTCCCTGAACTATGGTGTTGTCAACGATGCTGCCGGTATTGACCTGGTTATCAACAATGCTTCCGATGTTTGTAATACTTTCCAGAATATCTGAAGCATAGACATTTTCATACGGCACCTTAATGGAGTCCACTCCTATATGGAACACGTTCTCAGGATAAACACGCATCACTTCTGACATTTTGGATGTAAGGATGTCCTTCCTTGTCAGGAGCTTGTTGTAGTACTGTTTATCTATCCTGATGGCCTCAAGTTTCCCTTTAAGGGATTCGCTTTGCTCGCCTACCGGGATCTCTACCTTCTTGGTGGTCACAAAGAGCTTCTTTATTTCCTGAAGTATCTCTTCACTCACCTCCAGATTATCATCCAGGGAAGCGAGTATATCCTCTATCATAGGCTGCTCGATGGTATTGAAGCGCTCGAGAGACTCTTTTGCGTTATATATTCCTGTTGTGAGTACTCCGGGCTCCTGGTAGAATATGTTCTGGATCTCCTTATTGACCGCCGCAAGCCTGGCGAGCAGCTGGAACTGCTGAATTACCAGATCAATGTTCGATACAATGTCCCAGAAATTGAAATTGAAACTTGAAGGGTTGCTGATACCAAGTTTCTTAAGTTCGTTCTCGACCTTTGTTTTCTCCTGCCTCAGGGAATTAAGCCTTGACTTCTCCTCATCCCACAGGTCCGCCTCACTCCTTGGTGTCAGCCTGTCGATAGTCAGGAGCTCCTCAGCTTCCTTCAGTGTGGATACAAGCTGCTTCCCTACAGCCTCTATGGTCGACCCTATGACCGCCACAGCCAGTCCTGCCTCTTCTGCAGCGTTACCTGCAGATTCTGCCGCGTTGCCTGCCTGGTAGGCAGCTTTTCCTATAGTGTACAATCCACCTGTCGCGATACCTGCGACAACATCGAACCATCCCATGTTTTTCCTCCGTGCAGCTTTTAACTTTGCTTTTAGAATTTACCTGTTATTTTTATAACATTTAAAAATATAAACATACCTATCTACCAAAATTAATATATTGATTTAGCATATATAATTTTATCTCTCGAAAGCCTTTTATATATAAATGCCAGAGTTGTGTATACTTTTCGCACATCCCTATACGGAACACTTAATAAACGGAGAATAATCAATATGGAACTTAAAGAACTGAACAGACTAGGACGTGAGCTGAAAGAAACACTTAACCTTAAAACATCTCCTGTTGCAGTCAAACTCGTCGCCGATGAGAAGGATATTCCCGAAGGCATGGAAAAAATAGGAGAGTCCACAAGACACTGCCAGATGGTGGATAATGTGAGAAGGACCGGTTCTGCGTTCTATACCACCTATGATGATCACCAGTGCAAGGGTGGGGCCGCTGTGATGGGTATGCATGAAATGGGCGAGAAGCTCAAGAGCGGAGAGTTCTATTTCCATCTTAATCATTTTGGCAACCTTGAGGCTGCAAGGGAGACCATGGAAAGGGTGCCTCATGTCGAGCCATTCTCCGTGAAGAACATCCTTTATGCTCCCCTGGAGGAGACAAACTTCATGCCTGACATTATAGTCATAGTCACAACCCCCAGGCACGTTATGGAACTTTCCCAGGCACTGCTGTACACTTCAGGAGGCAGGATAGTTTCCAGTTTTGCAGGCAAGCAGAGCCTGTGCGGTGACGGTGTGGCATTGCCATATACGACAGGAGAGGTAGGCGTGACCGTAGGCTGCAGCGGAAGCCGCAAGTACACGCAGATACAGGATGAAGAGATGATCATCAGCATCCCTGTTGAAAGGCTCCCTGAGCTGGTGAAGGCCGCAGACAAGATGTTCGGCCAGCCCTGTTAATACCCAGGCTGTGATCCGGACAATACCGAGGACAGGCACAGTTTTAAATGCCTGTTCCCGACGCTTTTAAAAAACACTATTCAGATCCCTATATGCAAAAAACGCTGCGAAGGTGCAGCTTTAAAAGACTTCCTGTGCTCTCTTGAAGATCAGTTCTGCAATGAGCTCATCGCTTCCAAGAGGCTTACCGTATACTATTGTAACTTCCCTGCCGTCAAGCTTCACTTTTCCCTGCTTTGTCTCGGGGTCCAGTTTGAGGATCTCGGGAATGTCCTTGGTAATGTGCACGCCGGATGCAAGGAACACAGGAACAGCAGCGATCTTTGTCACGCCAGTGCCTGCAAAGGACAGCATAGCCTCTTCCACGGAAGGCGTGCTCATTTCCATGAAGCCGGACCTGATAACGAACTCAGGGTGCTTTTTTGCTATCATGTCGGCAATTTCTGAAACTACCTGATTGTTGTAGGGAAGCCTGCTTCCATGACCAATTGCTAAAATTCCAATCTTTTCAGTCATTTAATCACCTGTATCCAGATAAGTATTATAAATTACATTAAAAGTGCTACAAGAAGCGGCTTAAGTTTAAGTTCATTTAATATAACTCTTTTGCTTTCAAACGGGACCTGTTTACTGAACTCAGAAGAGTGAACACTACACATTAATCCGTTGTTCCCCGCTGTATACATACAGGTCCGGCCTTCTGACAAAAGCCACCAGCGTTATTCCTGTTTCCCTGGCAAGTTCCACGGCCTCACGCACGGTAGCCCCCTTGCTTGCAACGAGGGGGAATCCGGCGTTGATAGCCTTTGAAACCATGGTGGATGCAAGCCTGCCGGTGGTCACAAGAGCACACTGCGAGAGGTCCGTGCCGTTCAGCAGGGCTTTGCCCACAACCTTGTCCACGGAGCATGCCCTTCCCACGTCCTCACAGGAAAAAAGCACTTCTCCCTGATCATTGCAGACCATGGATGTGTGCGCTCCGCCCGTTCTGTGCCAGGCTTTTCCTTTTTCCTTGAGCTGCTCCACAGCCATGATAACGGCTTCCTTGCTGAACCTGACATCCGAGCTGATGCGACGTACGGTGTCCTTGCAGTAATCTGTGGTCCCGCACCTCTGCTGGTGTGTCAGGGCTGCAAGTTCGTCAGCATCTATATCAAGAGTGCATGAGATGGAATCCGGGGTTATAGTGATTGGCCCAATCCTTGAATAGGGCTGAATGAAGCCTTCGCAGACCAAAAATCCCAAGGCAAGCTCTTCAAGTTCCACAGGGCTTGCAAAAAAAGTGGTTATATGGATACCATTCACGAAAAGGTCAAACCTTTCCTCAATGATGACATCCACATCTATGTATTGGTTTTCTGACTCAGTGATTCTGAGGCACTTCATGGAAACATGGAAGGGAGAGGGGCTTTCCTCATCCCCGGAAGCCTTCAGCGGTCTTCCTGTTCCCATGTTAGCACCTGTTCACTTAGCTGCTGCTTCCTTCTTGGCCTTTATCTTCTCAAAGAGCATCTTAAGGGTTTCCTCGTTGCTCTTTGTCTCAGGGAAGGGGGACTCTGTGAAGGGCTCGAAGTGAACCGGCACGTTGTCCAGCCTGTAGAAGGTACCGTCGCATTCCATGGCGTCAATAACACCGGGCAGCACTACGTCGGCTGCTGTGGTTGAGGGACATGGTGCGATATCCATGCATACCATGGGTATGCTTGCAAGGTACTTCGCACTGTCTGCAGGTATGTGGTTGACGAGGTCTGCGCACATAACGAATGCTGCGTCGACGTCCTTCTCCCTGAGCAGGTCTACCATGGTTGTCTCTCCGGGGTTGTACCTCGGGTATCCCTTAGTGAAGTCGATACCGAAGGGGTATCCGTAGAGGTAGGATGCAAGTTGGTTGAATCCTGCCACGTTGCAGTGTCCTCTCAGTGCGCCAAGGTTACACTTGGTGTAATTGTTCAGTTCCTTGACCATGTTGAGGGCTATCTCGATGTTCCTGTGCTTTCCGTATGAGGAAGAGACACCAAGTCCTACGTAGATTGCAACGTAGTTCGCTTCCTTCATCATCTCGATGGTCTGCTTCATTACGGCGATCGGGATACCTGTTATCTCCTCGACGGAGTGGTGAGGCTCCTTACCGTTCAGGATGGTGAACATCGCGCTGAGCAGTTCGTAGTCACTGTTGGGATTAAGCTGCAGGTGCATGTCGGATGCTGCGGCAGTGGGAGTCCTTCTGGGGTCGACGGTGATAACGGTCCTGTCGAACCTTCCCCTCTTTGCCCAGTAGCCCCTGGGGAATACTCCGTACCTGGACATGTGCCTTGGCATGGATTCGAGTGCATTCACTCCCCAGTAGATGATGACATCGGCCCTGTTCTTAGCCTGGCCTGCAGTGGAACCTACACAGCCGGACTCCTGGATACCCATCACCGTCGGACCGTGACAGATAGTTGCATTGGAGTCTGCTATTCCGCCAAGATACTCTGCAATGTGCAGTCCTACTTCCTGGGCTTCGCATGAGGTCTCACTTCCAAGGAAGAAGAGAGGCTTCTTTGCGTTCACCAGGATATCTGCTGCCTTGTCGAGCGCTTCTTCCCAGCTGACGGGCTTTACAGAACCATTATCCCTTACGGTAGGTTTCCTGATCCTGTGTGAGCTCACGACTTCCTGGAACTTTGCGTTACCCATCTTACACGCGTTCTGGACGTCTATCTTTCCGTCCTTGAGTTCTACCTGGACATCGTCACATGAACCTCCGCAGACGGGGCAGATAATGTTCTTGTAGACCATATTATTCGCCTCCCATGTACAGCTTCAGGACAACTTCCTCGGCGCTGAGTACCTCTTCATCTGTAGGTTCAACGGTCACAGGGCTTCCCTTGTAGAGCGGGGAGCCGGTGGAAAAGGTAGTCGGCTCAACCACTATGTTGGCCCAGATGGACCGCGGGATGAATACGTGGCCGCACCTTACAGATTCCGTAACTTTTGTGTAGACGGCAATAGAGTGATTGCCGTCCCTGGTCGTAACCTTCACTTTTTCAGGACATCCGAGTGCTTCATAATCATGAGCACACATCCAGCAGACCGCGCATTCCTTTGTGTAGGCGGCAGAGTATTTGTCGCCTCCCTTGGCAAGCCTGCCTTCTTCTATAGTACTTCCTGTATTGAGTAATGCTTGCATGAAAATCAACTCACAGATCCTCGTTGTTCTCAGCGGATACGTACAATACGCCTTTTCCCTTCTGAGGGATTGCGTAATCCCCTGCGAACTTCTTGAACTCTCCGGGGCATTCAATATCATTGAACTTGAGGTTGGACTCAGTTGCTGTCTGCTGGAAGCCCGGGGTGAACTTCCCTATCCTGCCGCCGACAACGATAGTGCCACCGGTCATCTCTGCTCCGACAGTTCTGATAGCATTCCCCTTGACGACGATAAGGCCGCCATTTATGCGGGTTCCGCAGAAGTTATCGACATTGCCTCCGATAACGATCTCTCCTCCGCTCATGCCGCCGCCGACCTGGTTGCCTGCATTACCGTCAATAGCGATACGGCCGCCGGTCATGCCTTTCCAGCTTCCACGGTATGCGGAACCTACATGGTCCAGGGAGTTACCCTTGATGTGCAGGAGTCCGCCCTTCATCTCCATCCCCGGCCAGGAGTCAGAGTTACCTTCAACAAGGATCTCCCCGCCCTGCATGAATGCTCCGACATGCATGCCGGTCGAACCTTTCACAAGGATCCTGCCTGCAGTCATTGCTTCACCGATGCGCTTCACTCTGGGGACGTTCCCGTCGATGACAATGGTTGTGTCCTGTGCAGAGCTTCCGCCGTTGCCCTTGACCTCAAAGAAATTAGAAATAGGCAACTGCTGTGGGCCTTCCCATACAAGGAGCTTTCCGATCTCCTGTGCGTTCTTGCCTGCAAAGTTGTCAGGTGTGATCACTTCTGCCTCAATTGTCAGCTCGAACTTGGATACGGGTTTAAGAATTACTTCTGCCATGGGATTCACACCTCTGCATCGATCTTGATCGGGGTCGGGTTTGCAAGGTACTTCTCAGGTGTCGGGTAGTTGCTGAAACCTATGGTGTAGTACTTGAACCAGTTCTTGACATCCTCGATCATCTTCTTCTCTTCATCAGCGTTCACGGCTATGTCAGAGTAGTAGGTCTTCTTCTCAGGGATCGCTACGATCTCTCCCCTCTGGCATACAACCTCACCGCCCTTGATGGTATATGCTGCGTTCTCAAAGGCCCTGATAATGCTCTCGTAGTCGCTGACCTCTAGTTTTGCAGGGTCGAGATCGTAGATTGCCACATCTCCGTCCGCTCCTACGCCGAGGGTACCCTTGCTGTGTGAAAGACCTATGGTCCTTGCAGCATTTGCACGGGTGACGATAGCTATCTCGTTAAGGGTCATTTCCCTTGTCTCTGCAGCCAGGCCTGACCTGTCTGCTGCCCACTTGTGGCACTCGTTGAGGGTGTCCTGCCTTGCCTTGTTGGACATGAGCCAGGCAATGACCTGCGGGTACTTTATGAAAGGTCCGCCGTTGGGGCTGTCGGTTGTCATGATGCTCTTCCATGCGTCCTTGACATAAAGCAGCACCTCGAGACCCATTGCCCACTGTACGCTGTGTACGGGGTTGCTCTTGAGGTATGTGAAAGGCAGTACACCTGAACCGCACTCACACTCGACATCGGTATTGGACCATTTGTTACCGGTAAGCACATACAGGTCGTGGATAGCAGGTCCGTCACCGGTCATCACTGTTGCGTCACCGAATGGCACACAACCGCTGTCCATCACCACATGGTCGTGGCTGTTGACATAGTCAGTTATTCCCTTCACACCTGATTCGAAGTCCCTCCAGGATGTTCCTCCAAAGGCGTTGAACTGGCAGTGTGTAAGGTAGACTGATTCATGCCTTCTGGGATTGACCTTTGTCTCTGCCCATTCGACATTATGGTCCTTGGGGCGTGCCTTTATGTTCTTGGGGATCTTGAGCGAATCCCTTGTGATCTCCCAGCAGCCCGGGTGTCCGAGATTGTTTGCGTGCAGGTGCACAGGCATTGAGAATCCGAGCATCTCGTTAAGCTCTGCAAGTCCCTTGATAATATCCTCGGGTGTGACCTCGAAGTGGATGTTGGCCTGATCCAGGGCATGGACATTCTCTCCCCATCCCCAGTTCTCCACACCCGCAGGGTTCACACACTTTATACCATAGGTCTTGTGCGTCCTCATCATCCAGGAAATGTAAGCTGCAGCCTTCTCGATGTCTCCTTCCTTAAGGTATCTCATAAGGAACCAGTTGTTACCCAAGACGAGGTACCCGCCCATATCAAGCATAGGGGTAGCGCGCATCTCCTCATGGGTGTGGCGTGCTTCCATGGGTGGAACAGCCGCCTCGAAGACTGTAGTGTAACCCATCTTTGAGTACTCGTATCCTCCCAGGTACACGGAAGGAACACTGTATCCGCAGCCGGAATGTGTAAGGGGCGTCTTCTTCTGGTAGAACTTGTAATGGTCCTCAGGCCTCATCATCCTGCCCACGTTGACCTTTGCACCGGCCACGTGTGAGTGTGAATCGACACCACCAGGCATTACAGTCTTGCCGGAGGCATCGATCTCCTTGGCATCCTTGAGCTCAGCAGCGGAAAGCTCTGTTACGACCTTGCCGTTGCGGATGAAGATGTCCATCCTCTCCCCGTTTATCTCGTTGAGGGGGTCGAAGACATAACCGTTCTTGATTGCTATTGTTCCAGCCATTTTATACCTCCTTTACTACTAATCTTATTGCATCGACCGGGCATATCATGGCACACGCTCCACAGGAACCGCACAGTTCCTGATCGACCACATTGACAACACCGTTCCTTACTTCAAGGAGCTTCTTGCTGTCAACTTCATTAAGGTAGCCTGCACCGACATCTGCGTCGCTTGCATTGACAGGGCAAACGATAACACAGTTACCGCATCCCAGGCATGCCTCTTCATCAGTCTCCAGTCTGGAGGCGAGTGTGGGTCTTGGCACGTCAGAGTTGAGCAGTTTCTTCTCAAGGAGGGCCTTCTTCTCCACTGCCGGTACTATTGCGGTCTTGGTCACGGTGATCGCATTGACCGGACAGGATACGTCACATGCCCCACAGTAGATGCATACGTCCGGGCGCTGTGCGACCTTATCCACCCTTTCACCTGCACCCCACTCGGGGTTGAAAAGAGCATTGCACGGGCAGGTGTCAACACAGGTCCTGCATGCTACACAGGTGTTCTCATCCCTGTGCCAGGTGCCCTCGAATGGTTTCTCTACTGCGATAGCATCTACCGGACAGACTTCCATGCACCATCCGCAGTGTACGCAGCATTCGTTATCGATCTTAGTTTCACCTTCCACACGTGCGCTGCCGTCATTGGCAAGCCACTGCTTGACCTCTATGCAATCCTGAGGGCAGATCTGCTCGCAGTGGCCGCAATGGACACACTTTTCAGCGTCAACAGTAGTTGGCTTGAGTGCAACCCTGATATAGCTGTTGTCGTTTACAGTTTTGCCTGCCTGTCTCAGTTCAAGTGCGCCTGTGGGGCAGGTCTTGGCACATATCCCGCAAAGGATGCAGAGTTCTGACCTGTTCTCCAGGAAATCCTTGTCTATGAGCCCTCTGGCAACAGCTCCCACTGAGCCGATTACCAATGAACCCTTAGGACATGCCATCACGCACGTTCCACAACCAATACATTTTTCGGGAATGTATACGAGTTGCTTGTCGTCTTTTACTCCAAACACTGATTCGTTCATCTCATTTTCTCCGTAGTCCTGCCTTTTGACTCCACATGCTTTGTAAGGTTGTTTCGGCTGGTGGACACATAAAGCTTCAATAAATGGCAGAGTCGGCATTTATATGTGTACACTGGAAATTCCCATTATAAGCACAAATTATTGCTTTTGTGGCATGAATACGCCATTTTCAGGTTAAGCCCGGGCCTTTTCACAGCGTGCTGAAGCAATATCCGGGTTCACCTGTGTAATATCCATTTTAAATTACCGCATCGATAATTCACAATCCCGGGAGCATATGGGCTCCTGAAATTGTAATTATAGTAACACCTATTTGTTATAAAAGTATCGTTTGCATCTGTAGCAGGTTCAACATTGGTGGCATCTGCAAGGTTTTTATCGATCGTCTTTCATGATAACCATGCACCCTGAGACTTATTATATAAAGGTCACGATGACTTTTTATAGTACTTGCTACCCCATCAATAATGGGGTAGTATAATATGGGCAATAAGCAGAACTCAACAGCACTGTATTTTACCAAAGATGCTTTTTTCTGCAACCCGGATACGTTCAGTCATACCTGCGGCCATCCGGCAGGAATTCCAGTTCTGCAGCGCTCAGCAAAAAGATGAAGGAGTAATGATACATGCCATTATTAAGTATAATAGGCTGCGAATTGTTCAAAAATGAAATTGCGCAAGTCCTGATAAACGATGGCGCAATAGATAGTCTTGTTATTGTTAACGGAAATAACCCGGACTTTGAAAAAGAGCTTGAAGGCACAAATGCGAGGGTAGAGTCGGTATCTGCAGATTCTATTCCACCGAGCCTCAAAAGAAGCAACGGATTCAATGTGATAATAGCGCTGCAAAGCGCCTCACTTAATTCGGACAGTTGCAAGCTCAACAAAGAGATCTATGAAAAGATAAGGTTCTATGGTAAGATCTCAGACGGCATCCTTCTCCTCTATGGGCAGGAAGATGATGAGCTTGAAAATCTCATGTCTGCTTTCAGACGCGCCGGATTCTCACTGAAATCAGTAGGGAACTGTGCGGATATTTCTCCCGGCATGAATGGCCCACTGTCAGATAATGGCAGTCCGGCTGGAAGAGATGACGATAAGGAAACCCTGCGGATCTACCAGAAGGTGTATGCAGACATGAGGGCTGAACTGGGGCTGGCAGACCAGCTGGCATAGACTCAAAAAAGCAAAATGGAAAAAGCAATAAAGGAGCCTATTAAGGCCACCTTTATCTGTTCACCATATCCATATCCTTTCCGCAGCAATTCAATGTGATATTGCAACCTTCAGGGCATCCTTTACATTCGTCAACGACCTCAAAGGCGATACCACATTCACCGCACTTGAATCTCTGTCCCTTGCTTAAGACATTACATGAGCTGGCAGAAGATGCCATCTATCCACTCCTCCTTTAATCCTAGAGAGCCTTTACATTGCCCCAGTTAAGAGTTTTTACCCATGATAAATAAAGGTATCCTGTTGTCTCCGTTTTTTCTGTACTCGGTTACGTAAGGAAACGCAGGATTTGAGTTCTCATTTAAACGTCTGCTTTTTTTCTATTCAGACTGATGTTTTTTCGTAATCTTTCCGGAGACATGGACCTGCGCGGATGAACACAGATTCAGGAAAGAATGAGTTTAGAAACCCCTGCCACCTAAAATCCGTGCAAATCGGTGTTGATCCGTGTCTAAAGTAAGTCCGGAAGTACAATCCATTTCAATTCTAAGGCACAGATATGCATGGATTTTAAGTCATGGAGTTTGTCATAACAGTAGAAGTGGTGCTTCAGGAACTATCCAGAAGTCCCCTCAAAAAGTCCTAAAGTTAAATATAACATTTAAATATGATAGATACTATTAGGAGTGCATGTCAGGAATGAGGAGCGGAACTTTTTCCCCGGCAGGTGTGATCGCACATGAGCTGTGAGGGAAAAGCGTATTCACTTGGTGCAGGGACGGTCATCAATGCGATCGCAACCTGGAAAGGTGCAGCTTTTGGCATCGACCTGAAGACCTTTGCCCATGTGGAGCTCTCTCGCAACGACGATCACATAAGGGGAAGTATCGACGGGATGCCGGACGGTGATACCGCCCTTATAGAAAAATGTGTCCGGCATGTGCTGGACCATTTCGGCCTGAAGATGGGCGGCGCTGTCATGACCAGCAGTGAAGTGCCTCTTGCAAGGGGACTGAAAAGCAGCAGTGCGGCTGCAAACGCAACAGTTCTTGCAACACTGGACGCCATCGGAGAGGAGATGGACCCGCTTGAAGCAGTCAGGCTTGGGGTCAGGGCCGCAAAGGATGCAGGCGTAACAATCACAGGTGCTTTTGATGATGCATGCGCTTCCTTTTTCGGAGGTTTTGTTGTCACCGATAACAGAGAGACGGAACTCCTCAAGAGGGAAGAACGGGAGGCGGATGTACTTATATTTGCACCCGACAGGAAAGCCTTCAGTTCCGGGACCAACGTTGCGCGTTCAAGGCTGTTAGCCCCCTGGGTCGATATCGCTTACGAGCTGGCACTCCGGGGAGAATATGAGAAGGCCATGTCACTTAACGGTTTCCTTTACTGCAGTGCCCTTGGCTTTGATACCGAGCCCATGATGCGCGCACTGGAAGCAGGTATCAAAGGTGTGACATTGTCCGGCACTGGGCCTTCCTATGTGGCTCTTGTGGACGAGCGTTCATCGGGGATACTGAGAGATGCCTGGCAGGAATGCGGAATCAGCGGAACCGTGATATGTACAAAGATCAATAATAAAGGTGCAGGTAAACTTTAGGGTGGTGAGAGTAAAATGGACACGATCAAGGAAGTACGTGAAGAGATAGCAGGGATCGACCGTGAGATCATCGAGCTTATCCACCGGAGAGTGGACCTTGCGGAAAAGGTCCTCCGTTCAAAGCAGAAAGAAGGGATCCAGATAAACGACGGTGCCCAGAACCAGGTGGTTCTGGAGCGGGCTGTTGATGCTGCCACTGAAAGGAATCTTGACACCTCATCAATAAAAGAGATATTCCAGATTCTTATTCGTATGAATATAGAACGCCAACATGAACTAAGTGGTGAAGGAAACCTTCCGTAGGAGAAATTCATGGTAGACGTAGCAGTATTAATGGGATCTGAATCAGACAGAGCCATTGCCCACAGGGTAAGTAACGTGCTTGACAACAGCAAATACAGTTATGACGTGCAGGTAATATCGGCCCATCGTAACCCTGTTGAGCTCGAAGAGTACATCAAGCAGAGCGATGCAAAGGTATTCATAGCCATAGCAGGATTATCGGCAGCTTTGCCGGGCGTCATTGCTTCCAAGACCGGCAAGCCGGTAATAGGGGTCCCGGTCAGTGCAAAGATGATGGGCCTTGACGCGTTGCTCTCAATAGCCCAGATGCCTCCGGGAGTCCCGGTTGCCAGTGTTGGCGTGGACAACGGTGCCAATGCGGCCCATCTTGCAATAAGGATACTGGACCTTATCCCTTAATCCAGTCGGTTTATCTCAAAAAGACAGCAATCATCTCCGTTACCCATGGTTTCGAGGACATCGACCTCCACATCGTCCCCCTTCATGTTTGCAACCCTTGAGAATATCCCTCTTGAGATAGTGCAAAGGATGGGGTTCGACCTGGCCTCTTCCTTGCCCCATGGGCAACAATTGCCTTTTATTGTACAGTTTTTAGTATCCCCGGATACATCCACCTCAAAGTTAGCTCCTAGCTGGTTTATTATCTGGCAACAAAGATCACCTACGGTCTCATAGCCCGCCAGGTTGTTCTCCGGACTTGTGTTCTCCAGAATGGCATTCACTACCATGTCTATCATCTGATGGATCACGATGCCTTTTTGTTCGGGAGGCAACGTCCTCAGAAGCGTGGGAATGATCTGGGTCAGCACCGAACGGATGCGGTTTTGCAGGTCGAGTTTATTCTTTTCAGCCAGCAGGTCTTCATGAAGGTTCTTAATCCTCAGAAGGGAGTTGATCCTTGTCAGGAGTTCAAGCTTGTTCACGGGCTTTGTAAGGAACTCGTCAGCCCCGGCCTCAATGCCGTTGATCCAGTCATTCCTTCCTGAAAGGGCTGTTACCATTATCACGGGGATGAACTGGGTTGAAGGGTCAAGCTTGAGTTTTTCGCATACCTGGTATCCGTTCATGTCAGGCATCATGACGTCCAGCAGAATGATATCAGGCTTGTTGACTGCGACATTTTCAAGTGCCTGTTGCCCGTTGAGCGCGATGATCACTTCATACGTGTCCTCCAAATAGGCCTTCAGTAACTCTGTATTCATTATCTCATCATCAACAATGAGTATCCTTGTTTTCTGCCTGCCGGAAATATCAACAACTCCTTACAAATGGTATGATTGGGTACTATTCATCTCAAGGACGGTCTTGGTTTATGTGTCAGCCTGATGCAAATAGGATCAAAGTTCCACAAGCTTGCTTTTGGACCCCTTCAGTTTTATTCCTGCAGAGCTTATGTCAAAAGTGCTTACATCAAGGGTGATTTTTGTGCTGCGCATTTTAGGTATGCTTAAGAAGCGCTCATTATTGCCGGTGTAGGGGTTCTCTTTTACGAAAAGCTTGACAGCGCCGTAGGTGGAGTAGTCTGCTATTTTGTGTGTCATCTCATAGGCTGCTTCGTCCATGATATAGAGGGTGCTGGTCTTCTGCTTTGCCAGAAGGCGGTTGAGCGTATCAAACCGGTCCCGGAAGTCCTTGGCACTCAATCCGAAAGCAAGCACCCCCAGATTGTCAATGACTGCCACATCGGTCCCCTCCGGGATAAGCCGTATCAGGTCTATCATGTCTATTTCTTCAATGTTGAGGTCGGCCCTGTCAACCCTGAGATGCCGGTCAAGTCCGGTCTCTTCAATTAGGTCTATCTCTTCATCACTGAAATCATCTAAAAGGCACGCCTCACGGGCAATCCCCCGCGTCCTCAGCTCGATGACGGGTTTTATCTGGAGGAGTCCTTTCTGGATGAACGACTCAAGGCCAAGCCCCAGCATCGCAGCCTGTCCAAGAAGATCCTCCGGGGTTTCCTCAGTGGCGACCATGATGCACTTGTTCCCGTCCATGCAGGATTTATGAAGGAAGTGAAGTCCAAAAATGGTCTTGCCGGCCCCCGGGACTCCGGTGACAAGTATCCCTTTGCCTTTGGGGTATCCACCCCCTATCTTCTTATCTAGGTTCTCTATCCCAGTTGGCATCCTGTCCATTTTAAGCACCCTTAAATAGCGTACAGATTACAATTATATTATAATAATATTAACTATATATTATAAATAAATAGTGCTGATCAGCTGTTATGGGGAATATTTACTGATCGTCGTGATTGAGTCGGCATGAAAGAGAAAGTGTAAAGCGTATGTGCCAGAAAAGTGCTAGGTCTTAAAAGTGTTAAGTGCTTCTATTGATTCAGGAAAAGAAAATGGCTTCCGCCGTTGAAAACAGACTTTTGGCCACTATCAGAACTCTCATCAGAATATTCCGGCAAGGAGAATAATTTCGGCTACGAGACTGTTTTATACTAAAAAACCCTTTTACGGCTTAGTCGATCATTAAGGTGAGGCGCCACATAAACCACCACGCTTTGGGCGCCTCTCTTCCTTAACGAATCCGAGATATTCCCCAATATCTCTCAAGCCATCTTAACGGCTTACCAGGTTGGATAGAATGAGGCGCCGATAAACCACCACGCTTCAAGGCGCCTCTTTCCTAACGAATCCGAGATGTTCCCCAACATCTCTTTCCTACTCCACTCCCTTGCGGCTCATTTTCCCCCACGACCCGCAATATGTAATTAGTTATTTTCTTATTTAACCTAAATCCGTCTTAATCTTACAGAGGATAAGAGATTTTGTTCCCAGGTAAAGTTTTAACGGCGTTACAATTTAAGTTCGCGGCGTTAATATTGCAGAGAATTATCGAGATGCAGCGTATATTTTTAATTTAATAATAGTCAGAACTGCCTTCAGGAGAAGTTTAACGGCATTCATGAATAAAAGATCCAGAGGCTGGCCCTTTTCCAAGACCCGGAAGAAGAGTCGCTCAGTACCAGCATCGGGTCAAAAAGGCATCCTCCACAGTATAACTGCAACCGAGTCAATCCCCGGGATAGCCCAGGTACCTATGCGGGTTTTTGACGAACCCACAATTAACACACATTTTTAGAAGTAGTCTTGTACATATGCTGAACCTATACAACATTTATTACACAGTACGCAATAGATATTCGAAAAAAATGCATTCTAGCTTAAATCATTGCAAATACTTGAGAAAAACGGATAAGAAAGGATAAGTGCGCCAACCGGGATTCGAACCCGGGTTTAGGGCTTGGAAGGCCCCAGTCATAGCCGCTAGACCATCGGCGCAGGTTGTAAGCCATAGAAGCGTTTTTTCGGATATAACATTTTCGCCCGGCCCTGAATGCATAAGTATATTTGAACGGTAAGCCATTATTCCAGAGATGGAAGTGAGCGACGCTGCAATACGTACTGAGGGAATAAGTAAGAAGTATGACGGCCTGACGGCAGTGGACAATATTGACATCACCGTGGAGAAGGGAGAGCTTTTCGGGCTTCTGGGCCCCAACGGGGCGGGCAAGTCAACCCTCATAGCCATGCTCTCCACCATGCTTCGGCCCACGTCGGGCAGTGCCAGCGTGTGGGGCTATGACATCGCCAGAAACCCGACGAAGGTGCGCCAGTCCATAGGCGTGGTGTTCCAGGAGACGACCCTTGACCAGAAGCTCACCGGCAGGGAGAACCTTGACCTGCACGGCCGTCTCTACGGACTGAACAGGAAGCAGCGCAATGAAAGGATAAAAGAGGTCCTGGAACTGGTGGAGCTGTACAGGTGGGAGAACGAGATCGTGCAGAAGTACTCCGGCGGGATGATGCGCCGCCTTGAGATAGCACGCGGGCTCATGCATTACCCCAACCTGCTCTTCCTTGACGAGCCTACCATCGGCCTTGACCCGCAGACAAGGAACCACATCTGGGACTACATAAGAGAGCTCAACCGAGACAAGAATATCACCATGGTGCTCACAACACACTACATGGAAGAGGCGGACAGGCTCTGCAACCGTATAGCCATCATCGACCATGGAAAGATAATCACCATGGGCACCCCACAGGAACTCAAGTCATCCCTGGGCGGGGACATCATCACCCTTGGCCTCTCCTCGGAAGAGGACGCCGGAAAGCTGCTTGGCAGTTGTAGTGCCATGCCCGGGATCAACAACATATCTGCCTCAGGAAACACAGTCCGCATAACAGTCACCAACGGAGAGCGCGCTATACCTGACATCCTGGGAACCACCACAAAGCTGGGGCTCACTATCGAATCCGTGAACCTGCACAAGCCAACCCTTGATGACGTTTTCCTTCACTATACAGGCAAGGGCATCAGGGACGAGGAGCATGACAACGGTAAACCCAGGGGCAGGGTGCGCCGGATGCTCAGAAGATGATGCTCACAACGCGTAGTTCTCACGCAACTCCTTTATCCTGTCCCTGAGCTGCGCCGCCCTCTCAAAGTCGAGGCTCTTGGCGGCCAGGTGCATCTCCGACTCAAGGTCGATGATCATGTCCGACAGTTCCACCGTGGAAAGACCTTCGGCTATGGCCGTGACATCGGAAACCTCCGTAGATTCCCTGTACTCGACAAGTTCTTTCTGCAGAGCCTTCTGTATCGACTTAGGTATAATGCCGTGCTCCTCATTGAACTCCATCTGGAGCTTGCGGCGCCTGTTGGTCTCCCGGATGGCGCGCTCCATGGAACCTGTCATATTGTCTGCGTACAGTATCACACGGCCGTTCACATTCCTCGATGCACGCCCGATGGTCTGTATAAGAGAGCGTTCAGACCTCAGGAATCCCTCCTTGTCAGCGTCAAGGATAGCAACAAAGGCAACCTCCGGTATATCCAGCCCTTCACGGAGCAGGTTGATGCCCACAAGCACATCAAACTCTCCCTTTCTCAGGTCCCTGACAATCTCCGCCCTCTGGAGGGTATCTATATCTGAGTGCATATAACGCACCCTGATGCCCAGCTCGGTGAGATAATCGGTGAGATCCTCAGCCATCTTCTTTGTAAGGGTCGTCACAAGCGTGCGATAACCTGAGGCAGTGACCTTGCGCAGCTCTCCTATGAGGTCGTCCACCTGGTTCTCCACAGGCCGCACAACAACTTCCGGGTCCACGAGACCTGTGGGGCGGATGATCTGCTCCACAACGGCACTGCTCCTCTGCAGCTCGAACTCAGCAGGGGTCGCGGATACGTAAAGCACATAGTTCAGCCTCCTTTCGAACTCGTCATACCGCAGGGGGCGGTTATCGTACGCAGAAGGCAGGCGGAAGCCATAGGACACCAGCGCATCCTTCCTGGCACGGTCGCCGTTGTGCATGCCCCTTATCTGGGGGATGGTCACATGAGATTCGTCAATGACCACCAGATAATCCTCAGGGAAGAAATTGAGCAGCGAGGATGGCGGCTCCCCGGGCTTCCTTCCATCGAAGTGACGGGAATAGTTCTCGATGCCGCTGCAGTACCCGAGTTCCTTTATCATCTCCAGATCGAACCGGGTGCGCTGTTCAAGACGCTGTGCCTCAAGCAGCTTGTTCTGGGACTTGAGCTTGGAAAGCTCGACTTCCAGCTCCGCTTCTATGGACTCCAGCGCGCCGGCAATATATTCCTCGGACATGACAAAGTGCTTGGCAGGATAGATCATAGTGCTCTCTCCGGGCCTGAGCTCATGGAGCACTTTCCCGCTGACAGGGTCAAAGTAAGCAATCCGTTCTATCTCGTCCCCGAAGAGCTCTATGCGTATCCCCTGGCGCTCCTGGGCAGGATATACCTCGACAGTATCTCCCCTTGAACGGAATGTACCCTGGGTGAACTCGATATCATTGCGTTCATATTGGATATTGATGAGATCCTCAAAGAAGGAGCTCCTGTCCAGCTCATCCCCCACGGTCAGCAGCACCGACATCTTGCGCCATTCCTCAGGGGAACCCAGGTTGTAGATACAGGAAACACTGGATACGACTATGACATCACGGCGCTCGAGCAATGACCTTGTGGCCGACAGGCGCAGGCGGTCTATTTCCTCATTGATGGATGCATCCTTCTCTATGTAGGTGTCCGTTGTAGGGATGTAGGCTTCAGGCTGGTAGTAGTCATAATAACTTACGAAATATTCCACAGCATTGTCCGGGAAGAACTCACGGAACTCAGAGAACAGCTGGGCTGCAAGTGTCTTGTTATGTGCGATCACAAGCGTGGGCATCTGGACATTCTGGATGACGTTAGCCACGGTGAACGTTTTGCCTGACCCCGTGACGCCCAGCAGGGTCTGGTGCCTCATCTTCTTCCTGATTCCCCGGGTAAGCTGCTCTATGGCCCCGGGCTGGTCACCCTTGGGCTCGTAATCTGATACAAGTTTGAACTCACGCATTAAATGTAATATTTGGCGGAACCTGTATAAACATATTCACAGGGGAGATGCATGCGCATTACCCCGGAACCTATCACAAAATACAGGCCAACACGATCACAGGCTCACCACGCTTCACACAAACGGTATAGGACAGAGGTGATCCCACAGACTGCGGGCCAGGGCTCACAGCAGCAGGGACATGACTACTACCATAAGCAGATATGCTGCCATAAGTACCAGGGCAAGCAATACGAGAGTCTTTACGCTTCCCCGGTCAGAGCCAAATACTATCGGTATCGGTCCAAGCATGATTATCCCGCCTCCCTTCACCTTGCTCCGGGGTCCGTCCCCGCGGGCACCCCGGAACATGGAGCCGATGCTCCCTATAAAGAGAAGAATAATACCCACGAAAACAAACAGGATGCCGGCTGTGATCAGAGAGGACATTACCTGAACCTCCTGAGCACGACCAGATAAACAAGAGCTATCACAAGGCCTGCCCACATCATAGTGGAAGTGATCCCGGGCGAAGAGCCGAAAGCTATAGGTATAGGCCCGATCAGGATCAGACCGCCAAAATCGCCATTGCCCTGGCCTGCGGAGAGAAGAGTGCCTAAAAACAGGAGTAGGAAACCAAGGAATACAAGAAAGAAGCCTGTTTTAAGGAGATTCTCAAAAAAGCTCATGGTTCAGGATAGGTTCCTGTCGGATTTAACCATATTCCACGGAATTCCTGTGAAACTGTGGCACACCTGCAGGAGACTGTGCTGACTGGCGCGGACCGGCAGCCTCGTCACCGACATATCTGTACTCGCGCTGTGTCCTGTTGCCACGGCGCTCCAGAAGGTTCTTCTGGTACATTCTGGAAAGATATGTGGAGACTGTGCTCTGTTTTATAGTACCGTAGATACGCTCGTAGTGCTGCTGGACATCCTGCGAGGAGAACCAGACGCGCGGATACTCGTATTTAAGGAAGAGCTCAAGCCTCTCATTGATAGTGAGAGAGGAATCGTTCATACGATCCTTAAGGCTTACAGTGCGTCCCGGTGCACGCTGGTGGAGAGCGTTAACATGGGCCTCCTGCTGCCTCACAGGCATTACTTCTGGAGCAGCCGGCCGGGCTGGTGGATATTGTGGTGGCTGTTGGGAGTTGATGGAGGATATACTTTGAGCCGGCTGTCCATAGTAATAATACGGTGCCACCGTGGGAGGTAGGTAATATTGTGATTGCTGCTGGTACTGCGCTTGTTGCGGGTACTGACCCTGCGGAGCCGGCTGCGGATAGAAAGCCTGCATAACCGGTTGCTGTTGCGAGAACTGCTGCTGCATCGAAGGCTGCGGAGCAGGACTGTGAACAGGACCCTGTGCCGTACCTGGAGCTGTGCCGTGGTTAAAAGAAGACTGTGAAGAAGATTGTGAGTAAGCAGATGAAGGTTCGGTGTGTTTTGGGTTCTCGTCTTCTATTGAGTCTATGAATGCCAGGAGGCACCGTTTCCAGTGCTTCCCGCCAAACTCGACATTTGTGCTCTCAATGCCATCTTCGTCGATGATCTCAAGCCGAACCTTCATCCTGTTGCCTCTTTTTGCAGATCCATTCATCCCCTCAGATATAATGGATTCACAAACCATTTATCCCCTCAGACAATGGTTGCTCATTTAATCTTGATCTGTTGTTGTGTTAACACATCCGGGACACTTTGTCGCGTTGTGTCTTACAATTACTTAAATGGGAGTAATAATATATAAATCTTTTCTTTTATTTCAGTGCTTATTTGTTTTAAGGACAATCTAAGCTCTAAAATTCCTTCTTTTATATTTTAAGGAGATAAATACAGCTGAACACTATTGTGAACAATTAATTAACTGCAATTCATGCTAGATAAATATTTCTTTTTTGTTTTGTAAGAGGGAGAATTAAGCCACTAAAGGAACAAATACAGCGCTAAAGCTTTTGTTTTTTTAAAGAAGCCGTACTTTGCTTCAAAACAAGCATAGTATAAAAGACACAGGTAAAAACAATGTTTTTTGTGATCGGACAATTAAACAGAGACCAGATCAACGGAAGTCACTGTCAGACACCAGGCAATACCTTAACCGGAGCGCGTGTTCCCCTCTGCAGAGGTCACTTGCCCCTAGGTATTTATCAAGGATATTTTCCCGCCATAGTTCAATTTATATTAGATGGTGCGTATAGTATGCCCCTATGTCTAACAGTAGTGCCGAATCACCGGTTGACACTAAGAATCCAAAAGTGCCTGCACATTCCGGTCCAGATGATGCTGACAGGAAGGATGCGGAGTCATTACTGCAGGAGATAGAGATACTGAAGGTCAATAACGAGAACATGCGTGCAAAGCTTCTTGAGGCAAGCATGTTGGCGAACAGTTATCTCGAGGAATCCGGCAAGCTCAAAAAACAGATAGAGCAGCTGACAAGGCCGCCTCTGTTCATTGCGAGCGTCATGGAGGTCGAGAAGGATATGGCACTCATAAGGCAGCACGGGAACAACCAGGAGGTTGTGACAAAGATACCTCCGCATTTCCAGGGAGAGATACAGGCAGGAATGAGGGTCTGTGTCAATGCTGCGTTCTCCATAGTATCCATTATCAGCAGGGCCGCTGACGTGCGTGCACAGGTGATGGAGCTTATCAATTCACCCGGGATCGACTACGATATGATAGGAGGGCTTGACGATGTGCTCAAGGAGGTCATTGAATCAGTAGAGCTTCCACTGACCGAACCTGAGCTTTTCGAGCGCATAGGTATCGAGCCGCCAACGGGAGTATTGCTCTACGGAGCACCGGGAACCGGAAAAACACTTATCGCAAAGGCAGTAGCATCCCGCGCACAGGCGACTTTCATTCGCATGTCAGGTTCCGACCTCATCCAGAAGTTCGTAGGAGAAGGTGCGCGACTGGTCAAGGATGTGTTCCAGATGGCGCGCGACAAGTCACCATCTATTCTCTTCATTGACGAGATAGATGCAGTGGGCGGCATGCGCACGCACGACGGCACCACCGGCTCGGCCGAGGTCAACAGGACGATGCTCCAGCTACTTGCCGAGATGGACGGCTTTGACGCCACAAAGAACGTGAAGATAATTGCGGCAACCAACAGGATAGACCTGCTGGACCCCGCACTGCTGCGTCCGGGCCGTTTTGACCGCGTGATAGAGGTCCCCCTTCCTGATGAGAAGGGACGCATGGAGATCTTCAGGATACACACCCGCAAGATGAAGCTTGCCCCTGACGTGGACTTCGAGAAGATAGCCAAGATGACGAACGCGCTCAGCGGCGCAGATATCAAGGTCATTACCAAGGAAGCAGGCATGTTCGTTCTCAGAAGACGCGGCACTGAGATAACTATGAAGGATATAAACGATGCCTACGAAAAAGTAGTATCCGAAGAAGAGAACAATACGCCTCACGGTATGTTTGTCTGAACAGACATACCCATCCCCTCCCATTAACGAAAGGTTAATATCCTATAAACGTCTTTCAGAGATGCTGTTAGGCCAATGCGGCTTAAAACAAAATGCTCCGATAGTGTAGCACGGCCAATCATGCAGGACTCTCACTCCTGCGACTCGGGTTCGAATCCCGATCGGAGCACATCCTCATTATTCTTATTTAGTATCTAAACAGGCTAGAAAATTATAAATAGTCACTAAAGACTATACACTTTTGCGTTATGGATTGTTATCTATATAGATGTAATAAAAAATAGATACTTTTTTTAAATCTATATGCGCGGAAGTGCAAAAAATGGACCTGTTAGAGCAATACCTTCATGACTGCGCGGTACGTGGACGTACGTTGCGCACAGTCCAAAGTTATAAGAGCAGTGTTAAAGATTACCTTGATTCCTTCCCGGATCCGGAGTCAGTCACCAAGCAGGATCTTGTATGTTACATAGAGCACCTGCAGAAAAGAGGCAAGAAGCCAAGCAGTATCCAGCGCGACTTCTCCGCGATCTCAGGCCTGTATGAGTACATGAGGTTCATGGATCTCTGCACAAACAATCCCATCCTGCAGGTACGCAGCAGATATCTGGACCAATCCTATGAGCCGGAGAGAAGGTTCATACCGGAGCTGGAGGATGTCAGGAATCTCGTCAGAGCCATCGAGGATGACCAGGACGACATGATAAGAGAGCTGGCCATGATATGCCTCCTGGCAAAGACTGCGAGCCGTAGAGGAGAATATCTGGAGCTCAAGGACTGCGACATAGACCTGGACCGTAATGAGATCTACTGGAGTGCCAAGAAGAAACGCAGGATAAGATTAGGCTTCATTGATGACGAGCTCAACGCCATCCTGGAAGCATACTTGGAGTGGAGAGCTCCCAGGGCAAAGACAGACTATCTATGGATCACCGATCGAGGCGGAAGGATCCACAAGGACTATACCAATGAGGTCCTGGCACATTATGCCACACCTCTGGGCTTGCACGATCCTGCAGGACCTCTTCACAAAAGGCTTACATGTCATTGTCTGCGCGGATTTGCAACCACACAGATGCAACGCACAGGAATGACAGAAATAGATATTATGTGGCTTCGTGGGGACTCGTTAAAAAAGAAAACCTGGGCAAATAACTATGTAGAGTTTGACCCGGATATCATCAAAACATCATACACCAGATCTGCCCCTAAGCTTACACGCTCGTTTCTGCCAGGATCCCCTTATCCTTCAGGATCACAAGTATTTGGTCCAGAGAGCCTTCCAGTTTGAAGCCGGGGTTATCTCTCTGCCCTTCAAGTTTCTGTAATCTCCATTTCTCTATCATGTTATCCTCACGTAAACGGTATCCAGTTTCCTATGGCCTGTATGACCCTATACACCAGCTCAAGTCCTCTCATAATGATTGTGAAACATACCTCAAGAGCAATCCTATTATCATTCACGATAGCCCCTATACTCTTCGTGATCCTTCTGTGCTTTGGCCCCTTCCCTCTAATGATTACAATACCGTGCAAGAATACACCTGTCTCGAAAAGGAAGAAGAAAAGCATTATATTATTTACAAAGAACCATGCCCCCGAAAAGAATGCACCCAGTACCCACGCAGATAGTCGTAACGCTTCTCCTATGTACGGGCCAACAAAAGGGATTGCATCGATTATATTGAGTATTGTATCTGTTAGTCCAATGCCGATTATATCGCCGTCAAGCTGAGAGATCCTAAGATCAATTGGTGTTGTAGAGCTAAGTGAAACACTGCTGGGAGCATAGACGGTTTCATCAGAGATCTTTTTAGCGGACATACCCGTTTTGACTTTCAGCGATCCTTCCACAGAGTTGTCAATCACACCTGCACTAACCTCGCAGCTAATCAATCCCATGTGATAAATTGTGTTGGTGTAACTGGTACTGTTCCCGGTAACTAAGCTGTAATAATCCACTGATAAAGTTGATGAGTACCAATTGAGACGCCCTACAACTACATCAATTTCGTATGTGTTTGAATTGATTGAATACGAGTGATTTGCATCCAGACCAGAAGTAACACTGATGAAATTATACACATTCCCACTGTCTGCAGTCTCCGTGAAAGAAGTAATGTCGTTATGCAGGTACACAATTGTATCGCCATACACCCCGTCAACTGATATCTCAGCAGATGCAGGTACAATAAGCAGGCATAACGCCAAAAGGAAAATACAAGGCCTCATTTTCCCCCTATCACTTCAAGCACCCAGAATACCAAGACAATCAGAAACAACGGGAAAATGATTTTTCGGCCTTCGTTGCTCATTTCTTCGTCTGTCCATTCGTGGCCAGTTTCATATTGGTCAGTCGTTGTACCGGAAGAACCATCTGAAGAATCTGGAGTTCCGCTAATGCCTAAATCGAAAACCTCGACGAATGACAAATGCCTACCATTAGCATACGCCATTACAGCATTATTTTTACCAAGAGCTAAACAATGCATATTCATTGAGGGGCGATTAGTGGTTGAATAAGTGAAACTGATACCCATATCGTTAAGAACTGAATATGTATTTGTGCCTGTCCTAGATAATCTTTTGATGTTAAAAGTACTAATTGCACCATTATCATGTCTAGACGTGGCACCTACATATAGACACGTATCATTAATCCACTCAGACCCACTCATTGTCCATGAGGGACCAGTACCTTGACCACTTGTTAACAAATATGCATTATTAGGATCATTATTATTAACCATTATAAGATTTAACTGCCCAATCCAATTAGCAACCGTATTATAAAAACTAGTACCTACTTTATTCATACTTGATATTTGGGATGATGTAGCTGTATAATACGTATACGTATAAGTAACCTGATTAGACACCAAAGTACTGCTTTTATTTATTCTTTTAATGCTATTGGAACCGCCAGACCAATAATAAATATAATTGGAATCCTCGAACCACGAATAAACTTCTGTGTCAGATGACACAAACTGATAATTTTCAGGTAATCCGAGATTTTTAGGTGAAGTAGAACCTTTTGTTATCATATAACGATATACGCCACTGGAAGAGGAAAAATATATTTTCCCATCCCAAGAGCAATATACAGAGATAGGATTATTGACGGTGTTGTTCCCGTATCCAATTGTATAATAATTCCCTGTATAATCGGCAATCATTATGTTATTGGGAGAACCCCCTGACAAAAAAATGAAATAATCTTTTGTAGATTCAGACATATAGCTATTAGCATTATAGATACTGAAAGGATCTACATTCTGTAAATCTAACGCCAATGCAGGCGTTACACTGCACAACAGGAGCGCCAGACAAGCGAAGAGCAGTGTTTGTCTCATTTTCCACCTCCGCGTCTACCCATTGCCCACGACATGCCTATTACCATGACTACAAGAGAGAAGATCATAAGCAGTACAAACAGTCCTTTTCCACCACCACTGAGCAGCCATGTGAGCCATGCATCCGGACGGTTGAAGAGATCTACCTTTTTCTGATCCATGAAGAGGATATAGTCCATGTCAGGATCCAAGGTAATAGGGCTGGACGTGTTCAGGGCGCCTGCGTATGTGCCATTGCCATAGTATATCCTGAGCTCCACGTCTTGCTCTGACAGGTACCCGGTGTTTGTGAAGCTGACAGTCTGTGCAGCTGCAGGCAAGGCAAGCAGCCCGATGATGAATAGGATAGAGGATAGTTTATGCATGTTTGCCTCTGAGGCGTTTGTATTTTGCCTTGAATGCTGCTCCGTACCGTGTGCCGATGTACCACCCTACTGCAGCCATGAGGCCGCACAGGATAAGAGTGGCTGCCAGGATGTAGGGCTGGAGCTCTTCCGGGGTCATGTAGTGAGTGAGGACATACTGCCCGTTGACGTACTGAACCGTGTCAGTGGCAGGATTGTAATTTTCAGGGAGAAGAGAAAAAGATGAGCCGTTGAGGCTCACGTTCTGCAGTGTAGATCCGTTGTCTGTAGCCATGAGCCACCTTAATCGATCTTAGCAATGCCGATGACAAGTCCGACGATACCGGCCACGATAGCCTGGACGATCTTGAGCGGTGCAATGCTGACGATAAGGTCAACGAGGTTGGGTATAAGGGTGGTTGTTTCGGTGATGATCTCGCCAATACCGGTGAAGTTTATGTCTGCCATATAGATGACACCTCATCTATATAGTCAAATCATACAGTATAAATATTTATCTAATATTAATAATATTCTTAATCATATTATTATTTGTTTCTTCCATGAGCGGGAGAACTTCTTAAAAATGATAGTGGTAAAAATGAAAATCCTCTAGAGATTGCCGTTTTTGCCCCTTTTCGCCCCATACCCGGCCACCATGATGTCTGACATCCTTAGCGCTCCTTCTGGTCTAATTTATCACCACAGTATCTGTTTTTGTGGGTGTAAGTTGCAAGTTTGCTAATGGGATGGCCTCTACCTCCTGAACTCTTAAATTTTTTGAGCCTGTTATTATTTTCGATGATGGTAGAAGGTGTATAGGAGAGTAGAGGGCATTACGGAGGCGGGAGAGGGGTATCAGGTACCACGCCTGTTTATCCCGCTTCTCTCCTTCCATCTGGTAGTATGCCAGGTAATGCACGGATCCTATCTTGGCGTCCAACTGGAGCATCTCCTTAAGCTTCTCCCACTTCGGTTTAAGGTCCATGTATTGAGCTTTCCCATCCTTGTAGTACTTCTTTACCCCTGTTACGTCGAAGATGATAGGAGCCTGGCCGGGAGGAGTGACCACGACGTCCCCGATCCACTGGCTATTATTGCCGCTGTCCTGCAGGAGCTCTACCATGCAGTCCACACCAAAGTGCTTCTGGCACGCATGATAGAACTTCTCGTCATTTACCGCATTCTCTGCAAACGGATTTGCTCTTGGCTGAGGTAGATCTGCAGCTGACAGGATATCTGCATCAGTGTTGTAGATCTGCAGCATGTCAGGGGTGACATAGCCCAGGCCGAGCAGCGGATGAGCAAGACGTCGAGCTATACCTGTGTCGTGGTACTCGCCTCCTGGACTCTCTGGATTGATGCGCTTCTCCTTAATCACGACAACCAGAGGAGCTGTAGGTCTTGCAGGATCTCCTGTCATCCTGGTCTTGACTACTTGCGGGAGGTCCAGGAACTCAGTCTCCTCTCTCACCCTGGGAGGGACCATCCTCATCTGCTGGACAGAGTACCTCAGACTTCCGTGGAGCTTCCTGAGCCTCTTCTTGAAGAATGCGGAAGTCATACGGGCAGCTTCGCTCTTGAAGTCGTAAGCGTCCACTCCTCCCATGAGATCGTCAGGATCTGAGCCGAAGTTGTCAATCTCATCCAGGACAATGACAAACCTACCCCGCAACTTGATCCTGAGCAGATCCTTAGGATGGAACAAAGGGCTGTAATTGAGCTCTCCCTCGTTGTACCTCTTAGACCATGGCTTTGTGTTCCCATCAAACACCAGGTCATAGTTTGAATATACACGGTAGCCTTTCAGCCACAGATGCCACGCTTCATTTGACAGGCAGAGAGTCTTTGCGCTGCCTGACATGCCGACGTATGCTCTTATATCTGCCATAGTGATTACCTAAAATAAAGCTACTGTTGTTTTTTCAGTTCATCATAAATGGACTGCATGTACTCTTTATTACCCGGGTGTGGTTGTGCCTGGATCATCACCGGGACAGCTTCAGGATTGATCTTGTAGACCTCGTGTATTAACCTGTACCAGAATTGCTTAGCGGCCTCCTCAGTGTTTCCATATTCCCGGATACACGCCTTCTTGATGTTAGTTGTAATTCGTTTCAGCTGATCTTCGTTGTATTTACTCATCTCTTACCAGCCTCCCGGAGCATATTGAGCCTGGCGAAGAGAGACCCCAGGACAGATACACGCGGATGCAACTCTACTCCTGCAGCTCCTGGATAGATAATGCCCATCCTGGTCTTGAGCATCCCGGCAAACCCGGAAACATACAGATTATCGCCCTTGAGAATATTATACACGTGCTGCGACATTCCCATGGCTCGCATGAGCTCCAAGTCCGTCATGTTAGCAGTCAGGCAGGTACTCTGGACAGGATGCTCCAGATTTGTCATTTGTGGCAGAGAGTCCCTGTATTCTTTGATACCCAGAGCAATCTTGGCAAGGTCCCTTGTAAGATCTACATTTGGATCAGGGACCATAAAGCCGTCATTGCCTGCGTCCTGGATGGCCTGCAGGAAAGAGGGGTCAAGGCCTGCGTAAGCAGCCGCGACCTGTGCCTTTGACTCTTCCATCTGCTCTTTTTGTTTGTCAGGCTTCTTAGTGAATGCCATTACCTTTTCACCGCCCCGGCAAACTGCGTTATTGCCTGCAGGTTATGTTCAGAATGTGGCAGGATAAGGTTGGCCTGGAAATATATCTGGCTTCCCTTGATAGTGGTTTGTATCTTGCCATTGAACATCTTGTCTATGTCTGCATCCTGCAGGCGGGATATGATCTGCGTGCAGATCTCTGCAGGAGTGGATCCTTCCTGGATGACTATGGCCCGGTCCACAACATGGTCCTGCATGAGCTTTGCCTGGATCCTTTCGGCCTGGGCTTCCTCCAGGTCAGCCTGCAGTTGTGCTGTCTCTGCCTGCTGCAGGAGGATCTCCTGGAAGGTTTCCTCATCCACCAGCTTGACTTTGTACTCTGCATCCTGGACGGATACCACGATCTTGTGCTCGTCCATGGAGTGGTCCTGCAGTTCATCGATGGAAGGGAACCACCAGGAACACTGAGTACATCCATAGAGCTTGTGAGTGTCTGGATCTTCCAGGTCAATGACCTGAGCCTTTTTATTTTTTGGAAGCTGGAAAGTCGTGCCAGGATTCTTTTTTACATACCGTACAACAAGGCCAAAGAGCAGCCCTGCGCCTATTATAATTATCCATGTATAGTCCATTATTCCACCTTATGAGAAAGCAGCCATTAACGATAGCAAGAGCATTGTAAGGATAAGACCAACGATCACACCGCCAAAGAGACCGAACAGGAACACCATGCCGTTGCCTCCTATTTCATCGAAGCCAGCGTGCCATTTTGCCATGGCGAACTGATCGAGGCCTTGTGTGGTCAGCTTGAGGATCGTGTCGGGAAGTCCTAGTCCCTGAATCTCAGGATCATCTTTTGTCTTCTCTTTCTCGGAGTTGAGATCCAGCTCCTTAGCAGCCTTGTGGATCTGCAGAGTGTACGGGACATCCGGACTGCAGATGTAAGCAGTCTGGCCGTCCAGTTTTCTTGCAGATCCTGGCATGATCATCCACCCATATCCCAGCTCGTGATTGAAGATCACATTTGCAAAACGGACAGCTGGAACGTGCTCGATACCGTCTCCCCTCAGGAGAGTGACCACGACTTCCCTGGAGTTGAGAGCTGTACCTATCGTCTTAACAGGATGCTTTATGGCCTTGCCAATGTTTGGAAACTCTGCCTTACGGAGAGGGACCATAGCTGCAGAGATGGACCTGATAGATCCTTTTACCCAGCCGAACATCAGACCACCGCCTGCAGTAACCTGAAATACTCGGATATCGGCTTATTGTATGGCTCTGCAATGCGTGCCATAGGTTCCAGGGATCCAGCTGGAAGGATGCTGTGCACATCTGCCCTGGCCTTGACCAGCTGGTAGACTATCCACACTCCTGCATAGGATATGCGGTTTAATATGTTCATTTCCATTTCCTCCAGTCCATGCGGTACTTTTTCCGGCCACTTGTAAAGCGTCCCAGGATCCTGCAGGATACCCAGTAAAAGCCTTTTACGATAGCTGATGCAGCCTGGATGAGCAGCTGGACCCACCAAGTATTATACGCTTTCTTGACCTTCCCGACAATCCGGGGATGGCGGTTCATCTGATGACCTTCCTCACCAGATTACACATTGATTCCAGGAGACTGTCAGAGCCTCCATGCTTCTTGCACGCGCTGATCTCTTCCGGAGAGAGATCTATCTGGGAGTACTCCAAGGCAGTGACCCTAAGAGCTGCTTTCATGCTTGCATGTCCGGGATGAGTTCTCCTGACAACATTGAGTAACTCATCACGTTCCCTTCCCGTGAAGGATGCCTGTCCTGTTACGATTTCTTCAGCTATGTTTTAACCTCCAAATATTCTTATTATTAAGATTCAAAATGAAAATAATAAGAATATAAAACCCAACTAAGAAAAGAAATATATAAAGAATGTTTCCGATTATACGGCATAATAGGAAATATTTTTCCACACGATCACTGAATCAGAAAAAAAGAGATTTTGTATATAAACAAAAGCGCATTTTTTGGATGGCTTTTGGAAGCATTTCCTTTACTTGTGAGTTTAGGCTATTGTCCTGGAGTACTCCGAAATATCACAAGCCCAGAAACACCACTTTAGATTAGCCCATCTCCTTAATTCTTGGATGCGCTTTGTCGGCTTTTCGTCAATATTGAACATAACAAAAGGATTGCAGTTAAGCTCTTTTAGAGTTCTGCACCTGTAGACCCCGGTTTCATAGTCTGCATCTGAGCCGACATAAACATAAAATTGCACCCACCGTTTCAGTTTAGAGGGAGTGAAGCCCACCTTATTTAATACCCGGATCTTTGCTTTGATAATTGGCTCATCCTGTATGTGATCCCATGCAAAGAAGATAGGTTTCCAGACCTTCATTTTATACAGCCTGGCTGCTATCTGCTCATCCAGTAGGCGTATATCTAACCCCTGTGTGAACCACACTTTCAGACCGTGATCTATACACCATTGTGTAACCTCAAAGAACCATTCCTTATCTGCAAGAATGTTGTTATCCAGGAACATGATTTTATCAAATGTTGGATTATGCCACTCTTGCGGATGAGCGACCTTATGAAAGGATCCTTCTTTCTCAGGAACTATGCAGAAATAACAGTTCCTGAAACACCCGCGTGTCGAGAATCCCATGCTGTAATCACATTCTGAATATAAAGAGTAGTCCGGCATCATGCGCTCTATATCATCCGGTAATTTAGAGTGCAGATCATAACCAGAGCCACCAACTATTATTTGTGCTCCCGGATAGAAGAATTTCAATCCATCAATTTTATGCTTATTCTTCTTGAAGATCACAGAGGCATAGACAAGATCTGGATCCACAACATCAAAGCCTACAGTATGACCCTGTGCTTTGTGGTATGCGCTGACCTTCATCAGTGCGAGGTTTGGTATCTTTGAATCCACATCTACAAGTTGTACTCTCATAATCCTTCCTTTATTATGGGGTTTCGGTTTCTCTCAAATAATACACATCTGATCGTTTCCCTACATATTCACGGCCAACAGACACCCTGCCAGATGTCACGGGACCGGATACGATCATATAGCCATCGATCCATATCTCAACACCCATGCCATCAAACGGTTTGCCTATGTAGACCTGGCCTGCCTGGTTGACCTGAATTTGCCGATGAGGGAGGTAGATGGGGAGGGGCATTATACCTCATCCTCTTCACTCAGGCGGAAATAATATCCGTCTATAGTATCATATTTGTGACCCTCGATATCTATATCAGTTATTTCAATATCCGGGTAATACTGATCTACCACATGCTCCCACACTTGCCAAAAATCCGCCTGATATGTGTATTCATTGTTCTTGTCATCAAAAATTGCTTGCATCTTTTCTTCGATATCTGTCAAAATTTCGGCTGCTCTTTCTTTTGTAATCATCTTATTTTCCTCCTATCGTGAGGCACATTTTGTACCTCTATATACTACTATGCAACCATACTATATATAGTTAACGTTGCACTTATTACAGTACTTTAGTTTCCGTAATTATGGGATAACTCCCTGGGAATAGTACATCAATGATGCATCCCATCCAATGTTATATCCGATGTCATACCCGGCCAGTAAGCCGAGAACAATGCCGATCAAAATATAAAGTGCTGTAAAATAATAGTCCTTCGTCATGGTTTCCTCTCCTATGGTGTTTAGGATTCCCTGTCATTTTCTCTTAAGAGTGTGAGTGTGTCTAATAAATCAAGAATCCATGCTATTAAAAGCAGGTTAGAAAACGCTAATATCACAGAACCTACGGCAATGATAAACAATATAACGTGTTGCACAAACCAGTTGTATTGCTCAACCAACTGCAATAGCTTCCACGCTTCGGATGATATTATCCAATAGTCTATCAGTACAATTATTACCGGCGGCGATATGCGTTTCCCAAACTTAAAAATGTTAAAAAAGATACTAACTGGAGTTACTTTTCTAATATTGCCAGTGCCTTCCGAATAGTCATCTCCAAACCAACGCAAAATAATATTTTTCATAAGCGTCTTCCTTTCTTATGGGTTTTCTCATTTTGATGTGAATAGAATATACATCGTGCCAATTGCTCCGGCAGAAATTAGAGCATGAGCACAAATATCATTTGAAATTGCACCTCTGACAATACCGGCCACCAATGCCAACATTGTCAGTACAAATATTATCATCCGTATGTCAATCATAATTTCCTCTACTATGGGATCCAGGAAAACCTGGAAGATCTAACCAAAATATTAATAATATTCACAATTTAAACCCCAACTTACAAAACAATATAACTTACTTTAAAGATTGATTGTTTTTTATTACACTCTCACCAGTTGGTGAGGGGCATTTTTGAACACCTTGATAGTGATTTCTTTAAGATGGTAGGTGAGCGCTCACCGGTGAGTGAGTGGAAACAGAGAAGCGGTGAGCACCCTTAGACCCATTTTAGACCCATTTTAGAACACATTATAAAATAAGTGATATATAAAAAAGTAATATATTTTATCTAGTTTATTCAGGTCTTTAGCCTGTAAACCGAACACAAATTATCTTTTTTTAGCAGGTATCATCCTGAACCACCTCGACTATATAAATAAACTGTCCTTCTCATCGTCTAGGCTCACCTCCAACGCTCACTAACTGGTGAGGGGTAGGTGAGTCATGCAGCGCAAAAAAAATCATTTTAGGACCCCCAGCACAACCTCTCCAGCTCCGTTCTTGCGGTACACGAGACTGTACATTTTGGCAGCTGCCTTCATGGCATCGTCTGTGACCTTCAGGCCAAGTCTGTCCCCTTCCTCGGCTAAAATTTCGCGCGCCTGAGTCCTGGTAACAAATCCCAGGTTCGTATTCTTCACGGCTTCAGCAAGCATGTGAGCACGTTGAGCTGTCTTCGTCACTCCTCCAGAGAGAAGCTTTGTCAAATGCTCGACCTGTTGTTCTAGCATGGAAATACGCTCAGTTTGCATGCATGTGAGTGCCTGCAGGCATTCGATTTCTTCTTTGGCAAAAGCTACATCCCTCCTGATCTCAGGATCATCAAGTCCTATAACTGGCTTTGTCTTGATGACCTGAGCAGCCTGTGGAGCTGATCTCCTCTCAAACTGCATCCTTACAGCTTGCATACGACTCCCTCCAGGCACTGCAGGATCTTGTGCTCATATTTAGGCCGGGGACGTTCCCAGGGACGCAGGAGAGGGTCCAGTTCTTTCTGGAGCTCTCTTCTCGTATGATAAAGATCCTCAACTTTGGCCTCTAACTCCTCCAGCTCGCCTTCAGCCTCGCAGATCTTAGGCATGAGCTCTTCCAGCTCTGCCTTGATCTCCTGCCGGCTCCTGGGCTCTTTGGGCGGTTTCATTCTTCTGAAGGACCATTTAGAATAGCTCACAGCAACACCTCCCTGAATACTCCCAAGACTGCCAGGATCCAGAACACCGTGAACATTGCAGCCTGAGATATCTCTCCTGTCCTGTAGTTGTGCCAGACCAGGCCTATGTTAGATATGGACCAGACTGCATTTGCAGTTCCTGGGGCTCCTACGGAGACACATGCAGCCCCTATGATGGAGATGGCTGTGCATGTCTTGGCGATCATAGGTACTGGCCTCCGTGCTTCTCGCAGATCTCCTTCAGAACTGCAGGCTCAAGGTCTATGAATATGAGGACATTATCATGATATGTATTGGATTCACGGTCATGCTTATAGTCCTCGATGTAAGATCTGGTACTCTCAAAGTGAGGGAAATGTGAGAACAGTATGCTCCTGACGTACTCCCAGTACCATCTCGCCTGAGTGTAGGAATTTCCGGTAGTAATGACAACATGCTGCACTATCGGGACATTAAACGGTCCGGAGGATATAGTGAACCTCACTGCCATCGCCTCCTCTTAGCCTCGATCTCTTTCCGTCTCTCACGGTCAGCACATCTGCAGATCATATAGCCACAGTTAGAACATGCCTGAATATGATCCCTGAATCCAAGATGATGGAACCTGCGGATCCTGCGTCTGTGCAGATCTGCAGCTTCCTTCATGGAGTATGCACTTGCATTGTCCTGGAGAGGGAATCTGGTTTCACTGACTCCATTATCTACAGGGATGAACTCAGGTTTTTTGATGACTCGCAAAGTAGGTCTCTCTGCAGGATCCTTCCATTCTAAGCTCATACCTGGACCTCCACAGGCTCTAGGACTCTAACAGCCGGGACCTCTCGCTCATCCGCAAGGCAACTCATCTCATCAGTTGCCGCAGCGATCTCCTGACAGACAGCATTCATACCCGTGCTGCAGGATCTCTCCAGGCTCTCCAGCTGAGAGGAGATCTTCTCCAAGGCTACCCTGATACCCCTGAATTCCTCCCCCAAGGCCAGCGGAGTGGTCATCACAGAGCAGCCATTCAGGAATGGGTTGTAGACTGCACAGGAGTCTCCCATGCAGTCTCTGAAGCCATTGTACGGACAGCGCATCAGAAAACACCTCCAGATATCCAGTATGTAGAGCACACGTTCCATCCGATGATGAATATACCCATAGCTCCCACAACGTAATTGAGGGCCTTCCAGGCAAAAAGAGACTGAGGTTTCACGTACCTGTAGCAGGCATAGCAACAGAGCACTACTATGAACTTTGTAATGAGAAGAGAAGCAAATCCATACTCAGACAGGAGGTAGTTCATGGCAGGATTTGCTTCGACTCCCCCCAGGTTTAGCGCCCAGACTGTTGTGAGAATATCTCCCAGAACGTAGAAGATCAGGACAGGCCAGCTGTCAAGTATGAAGGCCTTCATGATACCAGCCCCCGAGGACACTCCTGCATATTGCCAGGGATCCTTCCTGTGAGGCGGCAGTATGACTGTTTCTGAGCTCCTTTATGTGTGGCTATAAGCCTGGATGTTAAATGGCAGCATCCTGCCTGGCGGCAAGCTGCAGCTGTCAGTGTCTCGCTCATAATACCAGCTCCTCTACAGTAATAGGAGCGGTTATGCGTTCATCGATAATGGCCTGAACAAACTGATTGACAGCTGTGATCCTGGATCCGTTTGAGGCTTCATTCCTCAGGATCTTAAAGATCTCTGCTTTCCTGTCCTGCTTGTTCCGGATGATTGACAGCGTGACCGCATTCCTCCAGCTCAATCTTACCCTGGTGTTCTGATACCTGAGATCTACCTGTCCGTCCTGAGTATCCTTCCATTCCAGATGCATCGTGCCAGGAACAGGCACGTAATGGAAGTATGTCGAATGTCCACGTTCTGCTCTTGGCCTGCGCTTTGGCTTGTCGAGCTCTTTCTCTCTCTCGCCCAGGTCCTTCATGACCTCTTCCAAAGTTGGCAGATCTGGATTACATGGTGTATCTGTGGAGCATATATGGTCTACTGTAGGAGCTGGCACTGCCCCTTTGAGGAGGTCCAGGATCTGCATGGATCTCTCCAGAGGAATGTCCCGAATAGTCACAATAACTTCTATGCTAGGCATCAGACCCACCTCCCTGGAGTCCTGGATATCTTGTGCGGAAGGATACGAGGCTGATCTCCACACCAGACCTTCCCTACCATCCAAAAGCGGCCCATGCCTTTATGGACCTTGATGGCAACCTTAGGCCTCTGTGCCGGAGCTTTGACGTCGTGCCTTTGCCGGTAGGTTATGCGGCGCACGGAGAAAGTACCAGGACGCTCATGGTCCTGGATGATGTATGCAGGTTTGCCTGACATTCAGAGCACCTCCTGGGAGCTTTCCAGGCCGATCTCTGAGCGGAATAACTGACGCCTTTGCTCTACCTGACAGTTAAAGCAGAGGCCATCTTTGAGAGAGGTAGAATAGTATATGTCGCCACACTTGCTGCAGGCCTTCTCAGCTGCAGTGATAAGACGTCCCCAGGAGCACATTAGAGTACCTCCTGGGAAGTGTGACGTGCAGATCCTCTGGAGAGGTGGTATGAGCAACCAGATACAGGACCTGCATCATCAGTGTGAGTTCTGAATATTCGCGTGGATAGAAAAGCGTAGCGAGTTGTCTGTGCGTCAATGTGCTTGTTCAGATCTTCTATGGAGGAGGCAATTCTGTCCATCAGTTCTCACTCCCACAGAGATCGATTTGATTATTTCTCCCGTAATAACGAACTGTCAATGCAAATGCAAAGACAAAAGCTGGAGTAATGAACAGAGCAGTAACGGATGAGCTGTCAAACTGCATATCCAGCAATGCATGAAGCCCGATAAATGCCAGTGGAGCTGCCATACCTGCAGATGTTCCTAGCAGGACATAGTAGAACTTCTCCAGAGCCGGTCCTCTGACTTGTGCGGAGCTGTCTGCAGGGAGATCTTCAAAGCCTATACAATCGCAAGCTTCACAGCTAGCGCCTTCGCTATTATATTCAATGTCTTTCATTTCGTTCAACCTTCTTTCTATTTTTTGTGTCGAGTCTCGTAAACTCAACACTGATTAGGAAGATAGTTTAGTATATAAGTTTTTTCAAAAGCAAGTATTTTACAGATGTTCGTATGGGATAGAATAATTAGGCTGATAGCTAACTAATATATGGATAAAACATTTATACACAATAGTGTATAGTACTAAATGCAGCTTCAGATTTTTGTGAACCTGCTCGTAACAGGTTTAAATGGACTGGGTTTTTTCGTTCAACCGCCCGGTCCAAAATTACAATAATCGAGGATGCGCTCCGGGGTGATGGACTCATCATTAGGATGGTGAGACCTCACATCCCGATCGGAGCACCATTCCTTTTTTTGGAAACAACATCTTGCACCAGTTAGAGGTTTTGCAGAAACAGGCTTATCCCATACATCCGTTTGGACCATTAGTTTTCAATGAAGCTCCCTCTCTTAGAACCCATCCTGCCATGAACCGCTTGTGAAGACCTGAGAAACAGGCCCGGAAAGGAAAGAGAATTTTGCCCATGAAGCCCTTGGATCAGGAGTAAAGATCTGGCGGGAAAAGAGGAACTGGGAGGGAAACAATCTACTCAGGCTTCCAGGCCTGCATTCTTTCCATTATCCTGTTCACTACATCCTGCACTCTGTCCCTGCCGCTGACCTTGATGGTCATATCGGCATAAGCGGCATACAGCCCCGTGCGCTCCTGGTAGAGTTCACGCAGGCCCCTGCCTTTGAGACCGACCACGCCCCTCGTGTCGATGTTTGAAAGCCTGCGGGCGATGGTCTCGTAAGGGACATCAAGGAAGATAATTGCAGAGTTCGACTTCAGGAAGGCCATTGACCTGTCAGAGTAGACGACACTTCCGCCTGTTGCAATAATGCAGTCTTCCTGCAGCTCAAGGGAGAGGATGCATTGCTCTTCGATGCCTATTAAGCCCATGTCTCCCTTCGTATCAACAATATCCTGCAGCATGCTGCCGGCTGCATTGATTATCAGGTCATCGGTATCCGTGAAGGTGTACCCAAGGAGGCGGGCGAGTCTCTTCCCCACAGAACTTTTCCCGGCACCCGGCATTCCGATCAGTGTTATTATCATACTGCCTCCTTAGTGTTACTTTTTAGCATTGTTTATATCCAGTTCCAGTCACAATGCGCCATCGGTGTTTTAGTTTGTCAGCGCCTGTATGGGTGCCGGTATCCTGCCGCCCCTTGAGATGAATCTCTCGGAGCTGAAGCTGTTAACATTCATGACAGGTGCCCTCCCCAGCAGGCCACCGAACTCCACCACATCACCCACGGTCTTGCCGGGGACCGGGATGACCCTGACAGCGGTTGTCTTCTTGTTTATCATGCCTATGGCCATCTCGTCTGCGATTATGGCGGAGATGGTGGATGCCGGAGTAGTGCCGGGAATAGCTATCATGTCCAGGCCGACGGAGCATACACTGGTCATCGCCTCAAGCTTGTCCAGACTCAGGGAACCGCGCTCCACTGCATCGATCATGCCTGCGTCCTCACTAACCGGGATGAAAGCTCCGCTTAAGCCGCCCACTGAAGAGGAAGCCATTGCTCCGCCTTTCTTGACTGCATCGTTTAGGAGGGCTAGCGCGGCTGTGGTGCCATGGGTGCCGCAGCTTTCCAGGCCCATGGCTTCGAGTATTGCGGCAACACTATCACCGATGGCAGGAGTGGGGGCCAGGGAGAGGTCGAGCACGCCGAACTTTGCATCGAGGCGCCGGGCGACCTCCTTGCCTATGACCTCGCCCATGCGGGTTATCTTGAAGGCGGTCTTCTTGATGCATTCGGAAATGTCACCCAGGGAAGGGTCCTCCAGGGCACGTACCGCCGAGTTGACAACGCCGGGGCCGCTGACACCTACATTGATGGTGCACTCCGGCTCCCCTATGCCATGGAAGGCCCCTGCCATGAAGGGATTGTCGTCCGGGGCATTTGCAAAGACCACGAACTTGGCGCATCCGATGCCCCCCTGGTCGCGTGTCAGGTGAGCGGTCTCCTTGATGATCCTGCCCATGAGGGCCACAGCGTCCATGTTTATCCCGGCCTTCGTTGTTGCGACATTGATGGACGAGCAGACCTTCTTTGTGCTCGCCAGGGCCTTCGGGACGGAGTTGATGAGCCGCAGGTCTCCCGGGGTCATGCCTTTTTGAACAAGGGCACTGAAGCCGCCGATGAAGTCGATGCCCACATCATGGGCGGCCCTGTCAAGGGTCATGGCAACGGATGTGAGATCCGGCTCATTGCAGCTTTCCGCAACTATGGCTATTGGCGTGACGGATATCCTTTTGTTGATGATGGGAATGCCATACAGGTTCTGCACGTCGTCGGTGGTCTTCACGAGGTCCTTTGCGCAGGTAGTTATCTTCCTGTAGATGTTCTCGTTAAGGGTATCGATATCGGGATGGCTGCAGTCGCGCAGGCTTATGCCCATGGTGACGGTCCTGATATCCAGGTTCTCGTTGGTGACCATTTTAATGGTCTCGAGGATCTCTTCGGGATGGATGAGCATTGGAAGGCCTCCGCTTATATCCTGTGCATGAAGCGGAAGGTGTCCTCGTGCTGCACCTTGACCTCGACACCAAACTCGTGACCCTTGCCCGCCATGGCTTTCTGGAAGGAGGAGAGGTCGAAGTTCTCTTCTTTTATCTCTGCGAGCATTATCATCGTGAAGAGATCCTGCATGATGGTCTGGCTGATGTCAACGATATTGACGTTGAAGTCCGCCATGACCCTGGTGATGCCTGCAACTATACCGACCTTATCGATACCTATTACTGTTATTATGAAACGACTTGAGACCATGGTTTTTACCTTTGCGGATGATTGGGTGTTTGAATGCGCGTATGATATTTGCATGTATAATATAGGAAGTGATATTTTGACTTTGCCTATAACGGACCGCCAGCACATTGCCGTTGTTACGTCCTGCCGGATATTTCAGATAAGACCAATACAGGTTTACACGGATTACATGGCAGTGGTTTCTAAACTAAGCCCTTTAAGGAGTGGTGTCGGTCTGCGTGGATCCGTGCAATATCCGTGAAGTTCTTTCCTGAGCAACGGATAGGATCAGAAAAGGAGGTTGGGGAACGAGTCAGTACCCGCAGAAGGATAAGAGTTGTCAGCACAGTATATATACTATTAAAGATACTCATTTTGATGCTCATATATGTAAGACCTTCCTGAGGAAGCAGCTTACGTATTCTGACGCGATTCCCGGCCTGAGATATATCTGCACGTACATATAAAATAAGCAACAGGAGACTTATGTACATCCGGCTTATTTTTATGTTCAAAAAAGTATATATAGTAATCCATTATTATAATAATAATGATGATGGCAGGCAGAGATGCACGTCAGATGAGTCAAGTCGAACACTAGGCGATATACAATGGTAAAAATTGTACATGCACAAACTGTACTCACGGAGGACGAACTGGCAGCTCTCAAAAAGAAATGCAACGAGTCCTCTACGAAGGAAGCGCTGAGTATAGCAGTGCAACATTATCTCGAGTGCGAGTATACCAATCTCGACGATAAGATGTGGACTAAAAAACTTGAAAAAGTAGTCCAAAAAAAGAAGCAAAAGAAAGTGTAGACTTTTGAACGAGAGAGGAACATATATGAGCAAAGCAAATCAATTTCTTGACACAGAGGATGCAGTATCCCCGGTCATCGGTGTTATCCTGATGGTCGCGATCACCGTCATCCTCGCTGCAGTCATTGCAGCATTCGTATTCGGCATGGGACCACCTGAGCAGGCACCGCAGGCAAGCTTAAGAGCAAGCGCTACACCAATTGAAGGTACTGGAGGCGTCATTTACAATGGTATCAAGCTTGAGCATCAAGGAGGAGAGCAGATAGTTTTGGCAAGTGCCAATACCAGGATATCTGTTAATGGTACAGTTGTAGCATACAACACTACTATGGACAACACATTTGATGCCGGTGAGATATTATACATATCCAAGGCAAGTGGTGGTGTGTTCTATATTGATGATATAAAGAACGACACTGCATCTACAAGCATTGGTGGCACAGGCGCAACAGCCAGCGTTAAGATAATTGACGTCACCAGCCAGCAGATGATTGCTGACATGAACGTAAGGTTCTAAACGTAAATTCTTATGACGCACCATTTGCGTCATCTTTTCTCTTTTTTACGAATCGTTGAAATAGAACATTTATATTAGATTGTTTTTTACATCATATATAATCATCAAAATTGGTTATGCAATAAAAACGAACGTATTTATGCACCCAATGATATACAGGCCCAATAGCAAAGCAATGAGGAAGTTACATGCCGAAAAGAACTAGTTCTCAAAATGTTCATCCCAAGTTTACTGAACATATCAATGAAACGACATGTATAAGCATTGTGAATTTACGATCCGATGAATCATCAGAATCCATTGCAAAGATGGCTCGGAAAGCAACATCCCGAGCAGCACGCGATGCTCTCAGAAATGGCCGGGCCATTACGATCCAGCAGGGTAATGCCATTGTAAGGAAATTTCCTGATGGGAATGTAGAAGTAGTAAAGACCCTCGAAAATGCATACTTCATCCCGCAAAAACGTGTGTATAGGATATGAGGCGAATCAGGATATTCGCAGGTCCGAATGGATCAGGCAAATCTACCCTGGTTAAGCAATTTATTGAAGATGATCCGAGGTTAATAAATACTCAATTCCATATTGATCCTGACAGGATTAATGTCACAGATGTTATTGATTTTGGAAATTTCGGAATACAGACGGATATTCTCGATTTTAAAGAACACCTCTTTAAGTCAACCCTTTTCCCAATAAGCAAGATTGATATTAACAATATCAATTTTAAAAACAATTGCCTTATCAATCTAAACAATCCTTATTTTGGTTCATTGGTAGCAGATTTTATCCGAGATCAACTAATTGAATCAGATATAAGCCTGTTTTCATTTGAAACAGTATTTTCACACATATCTAAAATACAATTCATGGAACGGGCTAAACAAAAGGGTTGGGAGCTATATCTTTACTTTATAAGTACCTCAGATAGTGCCATTAATCAGGGACGAGTGAAAGAACGTGTTGAAAAAGGGCAACATGATGTTCCTGAAGATAAAATAGTAGAACGGTATATAAGAGCAAACAATTTTTATATGATGCCTTAAAGCTATGCAGAAGAGCATATGTATTTGACAATTCTAACGAAGATTCAACTTTAATTGTCGAAAAAGACATCAATGGACAAATTAAAATCAAATGTCATGAACCACTACCTCAGTGGATCAATACATACCTTTTTTCAAAAATCGAATGAATGCGCAGAAGCAGTTGAATTAGGTGAAATTATACGTCTCGTGCTGATAATGACTTGCATGTAAACTTATTTTATCCAATAATATCTAAACGGAATCCGCATTCGTATCGTAATTTTGTTTAAAGCTACTTAATATCTCATTCTTGTTTTCGACTTGGCAGGGTAGTACATGATTTTTAGGACAAAGAGCAAATATTAAAAAAGTATATATACTATACACTACACCATTTAAATAACCAATCTAAAGGATGTGGTTTTGTGAATTATGAAGGTTTATTGAAAAGCGCCTGGAATTTCCAGAAAGACAATATAGTTACTTATGCAGTTGCAACGCTGATAGCGTTCGTTGGTATGATACTTATAGTCACCATCGCCCCGCTGTACTACGGACTTGTCCATATCGCAGTCAAGGGTGCAAGATCCCAGCCAGTAGAGATCAATGACGTTTTTGAGGGATTCAGGAACGGCAATTTCGTCAGAAGCTGGATATACATGCTGATATACATCGTGGTCGTTGGTATAGCCAGCCAGATAGCCTCCATCCTGGGTACGATAGTGGGCATCGTTTTCATCTTCGGTATGCCTCTGCTCGTCATCAAGGGATACAGCGGTGTCGATGCCGTGAAGGAGACCTTTGAGCTTGTCAAGGCAAATCCTGTGGAAGCCCTCGTACTGTACATCATCATGGCCGTCCTGAACGTGATAGGAGCAATAGCACTTATCATAGGACTGCTCATCACAGCGCCGCTCACCCAGATATTCCTTGCAAAGGCAACCATGGAAGTGGCAGGCGAGACCGCCCAGAGCGGGGCCTCCTCTGCAACGGTAGTGGCATAAGAACAGAACAGGTGTGACTTGCAGGTCGGAAGATCTGCAAATGCTCTTTTTTAGACAGATTCCAACTACAGAGAGAGGAATCCATCAGAAATCAGTCAGATGGGAACAGGATAGGAAACAGAAAAAGAACAGAATAGGAAACGAGGTTTCAAAAAGCCTCATATCCCGTAGATCTCGGTGCCCTTCTTGACCTTCTCGATGTCCCTGTCAATGACCGAGAGCCTGTTCTTGTCAACCTTCAAACCGGCAAGGCTTTCGATGAACCATATGGACTTGACATGATCGTCAGGAGTTAGTTTCCAGTCGGGTTTTTCCATATAGAAGTCGATGCCTTCGGCATAGTGTATGAGTTCGGACCGGACCTGCTCCGTTATCCAGCCAAGTTCCTCGTAGTAGGAAAGAATGTCCGGGAGGTTGTTTCTGCCGACAAGTCCCATGAGGAACTCAAGCCACTCCATGCAGAGCTTCATGTTAGTGGAATTCTTGGTTATGCCGGAGAGGTGGACGTTCTGCCCGTACCCCTTATAGCTTCGCGCCCCGATCTTGCGAAGCTCGGAATCCACATACTCGGTCATAAGCCCGAGGTTTTCCTTAAGCTTCCTGTGATCGAGGTCAGCAGCCTCTTTGAATTCCCGCAGGTCTGCAGACGTTGCACCAAGGCCGTCCATCAGCGAGGATATGGATTTTGCAAGCTCCATGGACATGGACTGCGACTCACCCTGGGACCTCTCAAGGGTCCGGAGACGGTCCTCCATAGGGGAGAACTTCATGATGGCATCCCCAAGCTGCGAGAACCTTGCGTCAGACTCCTGTGCGGATTCATGCATCTGCACCAGCAGGGCAGTATAGGAATTGACAAGCTCCGAAATGCTTTCCTCTATCCGGGCCAGGTCAGCCCTGATATCCGAGTTCTCTGCACGCAACATCCCAAGGCCGTCTTCAAGAGAGACCATCTTGCCATCAAGGGAGTTCAGCCGCATTGTCGTGTCGGCCAGGCGCTGCTCCCCCTCCTCCTTTATCCCGGCTACGGCAGAGCCGAGGTTGTCCATGCCCGATGAAAGACAAAGCACGTTGCTGTTAACATCAGCAAAGCGGGACAACATGCCTTTCATATCGGCCTTGACATCCTTCAGCTCCGATGTGAGCCCTTCTATCTTTTCAGCGCCACCGCTGGCCAGTACACTATCCCGGGAAGAGGGATCAGAGTCTTTCCTGGCACCGGATGTATTTTTCAGGGATCTTTCCGCATTATCCTTCCCCACGGGAATCGTCTTCATGATCCCGTCGTCAGGATCGGGGACACTGGCCTCATGGCCCTCCTCATCCGGGAACAGATCGATCCTGTGCTCCTCCTTCAGCTCCATAAGGGGATCTTCGATGGGCGTGACCTTCCTGATGCCCTCTGCAAAAGGGTCCACGGAAAGCTCCCGGGCTGCCTGTGGCATTTCAGACTTTCCCCGCTCAAAAGGATTATCGTGAACTGAGGGACCTTTGGCAAAAGGCTGCACGGTGCCTGCAGCCGGGGCTCGGGAGAAATGATCGGCAGCTGCAGTTCCAGGTGCAAATGAAGAACGTGGATCAGGGACAACGGGTAAAGGTGAGTCTTCTTTTATTTCCTCCATTCTCTCAAGAAGGCTCTTTCCTGCGACCAGCCCCCTGAACAGAGATCTCAGGGTAGTTCCGGCTCCTTCGAGATTCTTCTTCAGGAATTCTGCCTTTGAGAGCAGGGAGCTTGAACCCTGTAAAGATGCCGGATTCCGGGACGCTGTCGCATTCCCGGGAAATGCACCCCCCGGAACATGCGTGGTTCCTGCAAAGGGATCAAAGGAGGCATGAGTGCTAGCCTGGAAGTGGACCCTGGAAGCGGATGACGCCTCAGACGGATTGGGATATTGTGGCGAAGGGCCCGGGAAATGAGTGGAAGATGGCGGCGCGTGTCCCGTGAAAGGGTTCATCGGGAGCTGAACGCTATCCGGAGAAAGCTGGACGGGCGGTGAGAACGGGCTTGCAAAAGGATTGTTCTGAGGCTTCCCCTGGTCCGGAAAAGCACTGCCCTGGAAGGGCATCTGAACAGTTGAAGGACCAGCCAGGGAGCCCGGAGATCCTGCGAAAGGACCCTGCTGCTCCCTCTGCATGAAAGGAAGTCGATCAGCTGGGGATGAAGAGCTGAAAGGATCAGTATTTTTCGGAGCTGCATCCTTGAACGGGTCAGGAGAGGGAGACACATATTCCGGCAGCGAGCTGCTGAAAGGGGACATAGGGCCTACTGATGCTGCACCTTCAAAAGGCATGGAGGGTTTAAACATTTTTTCAGGGGATGCAGAAGTCCCGGAGATCGGATTGAAAGCAGGTGCTTCCGACAGACCAGGACCGAGAGTTCCCAGCAATTCCGTTTCCGGGGATTCGTCCCCCGGCATCTTGAGCTTGAAAAGAGGAGGAGGTGACCGTCTGGCGACCTTCTGCGGAGTCCTGGGGTCTGCCTTGTCCGCAGTCGGGTGTTTGACATCACTCAAAGGTAGCTGGCCCGTACCCGGAGCAGGCCTCAAAGGTGGCATGCCAGCCTTCTTTGGTGGAATATCCATTAACTGCGCCAGTTGAAAAGGCTGTTCCACAGCAAGCTGGAACTGAGGTCCGGTTGACTGCCCGGGCCCTCCAGATGGCTCCTGCCTGTCTGAAGCCTGGGACTTGTTCAACAGGGCAGAAAGGTCACCACCATTGCGGAAACTGGGTGGTGAGAACGGAGCTGGCTGTCCCTCGGGCTTATTCCCGAACGATGGCACGTCTACCTTTACCTCTTCCATCGGTGCTCCGGAAAACGCATTGGCTAAAATATCCGGGATAGACGGAGCAGCTCCTGCATTGCCTGTCAGGAAAGCAGGCAGTTCAGGTGCAGAAGATGCAGCATTTTGAGATTTGCCGTCAGAGCCTTTTTTAGTGTCCCAGGGAAATTCAGTCATATGAACCAGCTATATAAGAAAGAGGATTTTTATATTTAGTTAAATATTATATGGCCCTTTTTTATATAAGACTTGCTCTTGCCGGCATGGCATGACAAAGCGAAAACTCCGGCCGTGAACAGAGAAGACATCAGAGAGAAGTGCAGTAGAGGAAAATATGGCAAATAAGAGTGTAGGCGCACGGGAATAATTGAGGGAATGGACGAGAGATAAAGGATGAAATTTGTGCTAAAATTCATGCTGTGAGTTTGTGCGCCTAAGTGTGCATTGGGAATTAACATATATAAATATTACCTGGCACTCCGTAAATAGAAAACATGATGAGCAGATGATGATGAGGCCTTTTGAAGCGCATAGGAATAATTGATAATGCACAATAATATATTATTAACGATTTTCCCGGAGGACTATATGCTAAATAGAGGCTTGCAATGGAAGGATATATCTGTTCAACAAAAAAAGAAAAGCCATTTCAAACAAGGTCAACTGAGAGAAGTCACACCTTAGTGACCTTGGCATTTGCTATGGAATAACGTACCATGTCCTCGATCTCCACCTTACTTTCCTCTGGCGGAAGGGATGCAGACTTTGCTTTGACCTCAGGGTGCTGGGGAACAGCCGCACAACTTGCAGCCGGCTTTATGGAAATATCGAAAGTACCTATCCTCTTTGCGATAGTGACGATCTCGTCCTTATCGAGACCGATCAGCGGATGGTAGAGGGGAGCACATAACCCATAGACCTCAGCATACATATTGGCAGCCGTCTGGGAGGCCACCTGTCCGAGGGAAGAGCCTGTGATAATACCTGAAGCATTCTCTATGTTCATGATCTCCAGCGCTATCCTGTACATGGTACGCTTACACAGCACACAGGTCTTTGCACGGTCGCAGTTATCAATGAAAGCCCTCAGGTTCTGCCCGTTTGGCACCTCATATACCTTGAAAGGGTGGCCGGGGCACCATTTCTGGAGCTGGTCGATGCACTCCATAGTCCTCTGCCTTCCACGCTCATCACTGAAAGGCTCATTATTGCAGTAGATAGGGATAATCTCCACGCCTCTTTTCATCATCATCCAGGTAGCTACAGGAGAGTCTATGCCACCCGATATGAGAGAGACCATCTTACCCTGTGTCCCGAGGGGCAGCCCTCCCACGCCCTGCACCTGCCCGGTGAATACATAGGCGTACTTCTGCCTCATCTCAACGAATATCTCCCTGTCGGGATCGGTCAGGTCTACGGAGGGCTGCATTCCCTTCGACTCAAGCATGGCCCACACCGCATCCCCGCACTTCATCCCGAGTTCCCTGGAAGAGAAGTCATGATTGCCGGTCCGCTTTGCCCTTATCGCAAAGGATTCATCTTCGCGGACAAAACCATCGGCCACCTCTGCACAAAGCCTGGCTGCAGCCTCGATGCTGGCTTCCGTTGTCCTTGCCGGGGAAGTGGAAACCACACCAAATACATCCGCTGCTGCTTTTGGGGCGTCGGGGTCAGCACTGTGGATGAATATCCTGCCCCACTCACGGCTTATATCCGAATAGGGAACACCATATTGCTTCAGCATTGACTCGATGTTGTTCACCAAGGTCTTCTCGTACCAGTTCCTGACGCTGCTGCTCTTGAGGGCAAGTTCGCCATACCTGACAATGACTATATCGTTCATCATGTGATAATCCAATTTGTTTGTGAATATGTTCTGGAATTTCTGACACTATCTCTTTATCCCGAAGGCAGAGAATTCACCTGAAGGAGATGACCAGCGGACATCCACATCCTTCACCCGGGAAAAAGCGGGGCCTCTGTGAAGCATCTCTATGAGTGTTTCAATACTCCCACGCGGACCCTCGGCCACCACCTCCACCCGGCCATCGGGCATGTTGCGGGCAAAACCCGCCAGTCCGAGCCTGATGGCGTTCTCCTGCGTGAACTTCCGGTAATAGACTCCCTGCACCTTCCCGGAAACAATGATGTTTGCAGAGGCAGGAGCCCCTGCATCCGTATTTTCATCCAGCATAAGGTTATATTTCGTATGCGGATTATAAGAACTTTGGCCTTACGGACAGCATCTTTGCAAGAGGCAGGCCCTTGTAAGGCAGGCCCTCTATCTCGGAAAGCACCCTGGCATTAAGCTGCCCGGCGGTCATTTCCACCTTCTTCGGCTTCTCAGGCTCGGATTCAGCCCTGATAGTCACATTGATGTTACCGGTCTCGGCCTCCTTGTCACCCACGACCACAATATAAGGTATCCATTCACGGGCTGCCTCACGGACCTTCTTGCCCACGGTATCCTCCCTGTCGTCAATGTCCACGCGGCACTGCAGCTGGTCTGCAACCTGTTTTGCAAATCCCATGTGTTTCTCGGATATGGGTATGACCCTTACCTGGGTAGGGGAAAGCCATACTGGAAGCATAGGCACTCCACCCTTCTCAGCTCTCATGGCCTCCTTCTCCAGGAGACCGTAGATACAGCGCTCGATGGCCCCACTCGGGGAGCAGTGGAGGATAACGGGCTTCTTTGCCACGCCGTCGGTATCCACATAATTGATATCATACCTGTCGGCGTTCTCCACATCGATCTGGACAGTGGAGAGAGCACTTGCCTTTGCAAGGGCATCGACGAAGTTGAACTCGAACTTGAGCACGAAATAGAAGAACCTCGTATCCCACATCTCCACAAGCACGGGCTTGTTGACGGTACGGGCCAGGTTTGTGATGAAATCCTTGTTCTCATTGTAGAAGTCCCTGGTGAACCTTACAGCCACCTCGAAGTCACTTACCTTGATGCCGACCTTATCAAGCACGGATATGCACATGTTATACTGTGCATCAAACTGCTCCACAGCCTGCTGCATGTCTGTACACAGGCTGTGCATGTCAGGCATTGTGAAGGCACGCAGCCTCCGCAGGCCTACCAGTTCCCCGCGCTGTTCCTTACGGAAGCTGTACCTGGTCATCTCGATCATCCTCATTGGCAGGTTCTTGTATGAGATGGTCATGTCGTGGTTCATGAGGAACTGCCCGAAACATGCCGCGAACCTGAGGAACATGTGCCTCTTGTCGGATTCGATAGAATACTGCCTTGCAGGGAACCTGTCAAGATACTTCTTCAGGGTCGGGTGCTCCATATCATACATCAGGGGAGTCTCGACTTCCATGGCGCCCACCTTGTAGGACTCCTCAAGCACGAAGTTCTCAAGCAGGGATTTCATCAGGCGCCCCTTGGGGTAGTAACGCATGTTGCCTGAGTCGGACCCGGGTTCGTAATCAGCGATCTCCAGCCTGCGCATGAGCTCAACATGTGGCGGAGCCCTCTCGACAGCTCTCTGTTTTGATATCTCATAATTGACGAACTTCTGCAGGTTCTCGTGCCCTGTGAAATCAAATCCCTCGGTGTTGTGCAGCTCTCCGTCAGGCGTCAGTATGTGCCAGTAGGACCTTGCAGTGCTCTCCGCCTTCAGGGCCTCGGATACGACCTCTTCCTTTTCCACGGCTACGGCCTCCCCGCAGACTGCGGGCTTGCCCTCGGGGACTATAGAGCGCGAAAGCTCGGAAAGCGGGTGACCCTTACAACTGATCCTGAAAGCCTTGTACCATCCAAAAGGAGCCCTCTTGACGTTGTACTCCCCGGACAGTGCCGCTTCCACGCCCTTGAGAACAGCAACAGCGGCCTTGGGGGAGGAGAGATCGGAACTAAGGTGCGCGTAGGGGTACAGCATTATGTTGGCAGCCTTTACCTGTCCTGCCACATTCCTTATCTCGGCTGCCGCCTTGCTGATAATGCCTTCTACATCGGCCTCATCTGCTTTTTCCACTGCCATGAAGGCTGTCAGCGCCTCCTCGAGCCTTCCGGTCCTGAATGACTCCTCGATCTTCTCGGCCACAGGAGTGCTTTTCTTAACTTCGTATTCAATGTAATCAGAATGGATCAATAAAAGTTGCATGGGGTTCACCTTAAGATAAATGCTAACTTAATTATAGCAATCCTTATTAACCTTTTTCAGTTCTCTTTCGGGGAAAAAACGGAAAATGAAACAGGGCATACCCGGGGGATGGATCAGCTCTGATCAGGAAGCTCAGCTTCGATGGAAACATGCTTCTTCTCAGATAAAAGGCAGGCTGCAGACACATCATCCATGTACACCCTGTAAGCTGCTATGATCGCACCAAGCAATATAGGAGCTGCAAAGAAACCCGAGATACCACCCACAAATGCCCCTCCGAGGAACGCAAGAAGTATCAGCAGAGGGTGCACATGGGACTTTATGCTTGAAAGGTAAGGGCGCAGGAAAAGTTCCGGTGGCACATAGATGACTATTGACGACACTAAGAAGAATATGATAGCACTTTCCGGGCCATATTCCAAATACCTGTAGGCCGAAAGTGCCAGGAGCACCATGTAGCCTGCAAACATGGGAATAACGGAGGCAAGGAAGATAAGTGCCGCTAGTGCCAGTATGTTCGAAAAGCCGAACGCATAGAACACGATAAGGGACAATATGCTTACTATGAGCGCAGCTGATGCGTTGCCTACGAAGACTCCCTGCAGGATAACGTCAAGATGCTCGAAGTACCTGACCACCGAGCTTTTACAGTTATCCGGGAACAATGCCACGATAGCCCGGTACAGCCTGTGACCGTCAGCCAGAAGGTAATAACATACAAATACGGCGACCACAAGATTAAGACCGAACATCATAATGTCAAAGGCATAAGAGAATATGCCCGCCCCACTGATCAGGGGGACGAAGGAAGTGGAAATGTTCCATAAAAGCTGGTTAACATCGTTACTGTACTCTGCAGGTACATTGACCCTCCTGGAGTAATCGAACACGAGATTGAGCATGTATGTCTGGTTATCAAACACCCATGCGATCTTGCGCACTATTTCCAGCAGGCCCCATCCTATGATAAATACCACCGGCACTACAATGGACATTGTTGCCACGAAAGCACCCAGTCGGGGAAAGCGGTCCATCTTATAGAAAATAGGCCTCGATATGTATGCGAACACAAGCCCCAGGATAATACCGTCTGCAAGAGGCAGGAAAATGAACACCTGGATAATAAGAAGTAAGATAATTGCTATTACTGCCGCAATCTTCCACTTGGAATCAATTATGCGGGAAACTCCGTCCTTTATTGTTGGAACCATTATAATCCGCCAAAACTTAAAGCCATATATCCAGAAGGTAATATAATACTAAGAGTATTAATAACTCACCGCAGAGAAGACCCAATTATATTCATCCTGTCCGAATACTTCACAATAAAACAGGAGCCACTACACCTGCCGCATCGGATGCAGCTTTCACTGATCAGCACCCCACCCTGCCCATCAAGGCTTATTGATCCCGCAGGGCACGCTTTGAGGCAAATGCCACAGCCTGTGCATCTGTGGTTCCTCAGAAGCTGTTCTGAAACTGCAGCAAATAGCCTGTCAGCCTCTTCCCTGTTATCCGCGTTAACCACCAGGCTCCCGGAGGAGAACAGCTTCACGGTGGACCCACCACTCTTTACAAGCAGCAACCCGAGTTCTTCTGAGAACGAAGTGCTTCCGATAATATTGAGGATATTGCCGGCCTTCCTCATTGAAAGACCCTGTACCGCTCCCTCGATCGAATAGCCGCCTGCCCTGCATGGGGATATTCCCGAAGTCATCTCAATTGCGAACTGTGATGTCGTTTCCCTGCCTGAAATAGATATGCCCGCATCTTCACATAGCTTTACCATTTTTGGCGGGAGCTCCTTCCATCGCCAGAGGCCGTGCTCGATGAACTCCGGGGTGAACCCTGATTCTTCTGCCCAGTCTTTCAGGAAACTGTTCCAGCGACTATACAGTTCCGGATGCAGATCCCGCAGCCTCTGGAATTCAGCAGAAAGGGCCGCAGGGCAAAGATAACATCCAACCCTTTCAAATCCCTGGTCGTAAAGAGGATTATACTTAAGGCCCCTCCAGTAGATATACAACCAGACCTCTATGGCTCTCCAGTCCCTTATAGGGAATATGTTCAGCTGACCAGGAACAAAGGGGTTCTTCTCGCTGACAGCGATCCTTGCCCGGGAGAAGGATTCATGCTTCCTCTTCCCGTCAATGGTCAGGCACGTGGGCGCATTTTCCAGGCACTGTTCAATAGCCGCATTTGCAGGTGCAAGCTTGCAGGTCTTGCAGCACCACCTGAAATCCTTGGCAGGGGGGCCAAACGTAACCACGTTGTCCCAGAAACTGTCCCCTGCTTTCTTCTCAATGAGCTCGATATTGTTCTCAGCACAGTGCTCATGCACGAAATCCACGGTTTCCGGGAATTCGATGCCTGTGTTGAGGAAGAACGCCTTCACATCCCTGTTCCTCAGTGCGCTGCGGGTAAGGTCCAGCACTGCCAGGCTGTCCTTCCCTCCACTGAAGGACACATGCACAGGCAGGTCCCTGAAATCCTTCTGGTTCGCTATGCCCTTGATGGTATTGATCGCATTCTTACCAAGGCTGCGCAGGTGATCGATATTTGCCGCAATGACGTCACCCATGGATGAGACCTTAGGATTGAGGGAGGCAGACTGGGAGTCGATCTTACGTACCCTGACGGCAGGACCCCTGCAATCCTGAAGTTCATCTGCATCACAGTAGGAAACTCCAAACCCTGCCAGGGCGCCTGACACAACAAGCACGCTGTCACCCTTCCTGATATCGAGGGACATGCTCTGGACCAAATCAGCTTCCACCTTCTTGCCGTTCAGGTGCCTGCTGCTCTTCTTTAAGACCACAAGCTTCCCAGGGACGGGATTTCCCATCAGGATCTTAGCACCCTGGACCATGGGCTCAAATCTGTAACTCATTGATTGCAGGTCAAAGCCCAACACGCCAAAGTAGAGGCCGTCAACGATCACCTCGTCAGTCTTGTCATCACCCGGTATCTTGTTGAGCAGCACGATACGCTCCCCGATGGGATCACACCCAAAAGAGGATACGAGCTGTTCGCGGAGCACGGACCTCTCGTATGGGGAACAGAACCTTACATCGGCAGGCTGGGACAGGACCAGCTTCTGTCCTTGTCCGCCGCATGTGCAGCATCTTTGCCCGATGAGCGGTACATTGCAGGTATTGCACCAGAAAATATAATCCTTCTCGTAACTCGCGTGCCTGGGACCGCTTTTCTCCCTGGCCCCTGTATTTTCATTCTTAGAAGAGGGACTGTCCTTTCGCCTCGAAGGCTTTCTTGAGAATCGATCTTTATCCATTATAGTGTTCTAGTTAGTTGACGGCATTAAGTCTACCACCATAAAAAGATATCGGTAAGCCTCTCCGGACATCCGGCCAAGGAGGGCTTACCTGTCCTTTCAGTTGTTCCTGAGATAATCATTGATAGTCTGGGCTGCAAGCTTGCCGGCGCCCATGGCACTGATGACAGTCGCTGCACCCGTCACTGCATCGCCGCCTGCACATACGTTCCCAATTGAGGTTTTCGCAGACTCGTCAACAACGATAGTGCCCCGTGGACTCACCTTCAATCCATCAGAGCCTGAGAGTATCATCGGGTTTGGCGAGGTGCCAATGGCAATTATCACTATATCGGCATCTATCACATGCTCTGAACCGGCTTTCGGGACAGGGCTCCTGCGTCCGGACTCATCCGGCTCCCCGAGTTCCATCCTGATGCACTCAACGCCTTTAACGGTCATGTTATCACCCTGAAGGATGCGGACGGGATTGGTAAGCAGCCTGAAGATAATGCCTTCCTCCTTTGCGTTCTCCACCTCTTCCTTCCTGGCAGGGAGCTCGTCCTCACCACGGCGATAGACAATGCTGACCTCTTCGGCACCAAGACGCAGGGCACTGCGGGCGGCATCCATTGCAACGTTGCCGCCTCCCACCACAATGACATGCTTGCCTCTCTTGATGGGAGTGCTGTAGTCAGGGAAACGGTAAGCTTTCATCAGGTTCACCCTTGTAAGGAACTCGTTGGCAGAGTACACACCGTTAAGGTTCTCGCCCTCGATACCCATGAACTTCGGAAGGCCCGCACCCGTACCCAGGAAGACCGCATCGAAGTCATTCTTCAGCTCTTCCAGGGTCTTTATCTTGCCGATGATATAATCCACCTTGACATCGACCCCAAGCTGCTTTATGTACTCGACCTCATCCCTCACGATTGATTTTGGAAGCCTGAACTCAGGTATCCCGTAGGTCAGCACTCCTCCTGTATCGTGGAGTGCTTCGAACATTGTCACTGCATGTCCTTCTTTTGCGAGATCAGCTGCAGCAGTCAGGCTTGCAGGACCTGCACCCACGACCGCCACTCGCTTGCCAGTGGACTGCGCGCGTACAGGAGCTGCTACACCCTTCTTCCTCTCATGGTCCGCACAGAAGCGCTCAAGCCTGCCGATAGCAACAGGCTCTCCTTTCTTTGCAAGGACACACAGTTCCTCACACTGGACTTCCTGAGGACATACGCGGCCGCATACTGCCGGCAGGGAGTTTGTCAGCTTGATGGTCGCTATGGCCTCATCGAAATCGCCTGCCTTCATCTGCGCGATAAAGCCAGGGATATCAATCTCTACCGGGCAGCCCTGGACACATTTAGGGTTCCTGCACTCAAGGCAGCGGGAGGCCTCCGCAATTGCCTGCTCTTCGGTGTAACCCAGTGCGACCTCATCAAAGTTTCGGGTCCTCTCCTTTGCGTCCTGGTGAGGCATTGCCTGTCTTGCTGCCATCAGTTACCACTCCTGCATGTGCACTGGTGGTTCTCCTGGCATTGCGCCTCCTCCGGCCTGTATAATCCAAGACGACTCATCAGCAGGTTGAAATCGACCTTATGCGCATCAAATTCAGGTCCGTCCACACAGGCGAACTTCGTCTCGCCACCCACGGAGACACGGCAACCGCCGCACATGCCTGTGCCGTCGATCATTATAGGATTGAGGCTCACTATTGTCTCCACGCCGTAGGGAGCTGTCATGCCTGCTGCCACCTTCATGAGAATAGGAGGGCCGATGACGACTATCCGCGCGATCTTCTCGCCACTGTCAAGGATCTTCTTTGCGACATCGGTCACGAAGCCGTGGTGTCCCTTGGAACCGTCGTCAGTGGCTATGTACAGTTCATCGCTTGCGGCCTGCATCTCGTCTTCGAGTATGAGAAGATCCTTGTTCCTCGCCCCTATGACGGATATGACCTTGTTCCCTGCATCACGATATGCCTTCACCTGCGGATATACAGGGGCAATCCCGACACCTCCGCCTACAAGGATGACCGTGCCCAGCTTCCTCACGTCAGCAGGTTTTCCGAGAGGGCCGACAAAATCCAGGAGTACATCCCTGTCTGTCATCTGTGCAAGCTGTTTTGTGGTCTTACCCATCTCCTGGAAGATAATGGTGACATAACCTTCATCAGCATCGAAATCTGCGATCGTAAGAGGGATGCGCTCACTGGTTTCATCAATACGCAGGATAATGAACTGACCTGCCTTTGCAGCTTTGGCAACATCCGGGGCAAGCACCTTCATCAGATGCACCTGGGGTGCTATCTGCTTCTTTTCAAGAATTGTATATGACATGTGATCACACTATTATATGTTGGTAAGGATTGATGGAAATGTGCATATGATTACAGTCCTAGTACTTAAGATTTAAGTAGAGGTAGTAGGAAGCGGACTGTACTCCCGGACTTGGAAAGGGTCCTTCGCATTGAGCCGATAGAGCGTATTCACATAACACGCCTTATATATTCGTATGTTTATTTATACAAAGCAAACAATTTCCACTTAGTTAAAGCGGAGGAATGTGCATAAAATCCATAATTCTTGCAGGCGGCTCGGGAACACGTCTGTGGCCATTGAGCCGGGAACTTTACCCTAAACAATTCCTGAAGATCAGGAACAGATCCCTTTTTCAGGACACTGTGTCAAGATGCCTGCAGGTTTCAGACATTTCGGAGATCTATGTAGTCACGAATGAAGTGCACAAGTATTTTGTTATCAGCCAGGTTGAGGAGCTTGGATATGACATGCCTCCCGAGAACCTCCTGCTTGAACCTGAAGGCAGGAACACACTTCCTGCCATATGTTACGGGATAAGGGAGATCGACAAGGCTTTTGGAAAATCGGTCGTCGGCGTATTCTCTTCTGACCACGTGCTTGACCCTGTTGCAATGGAAACTATATCCGGTGCAGAAAAAATAGCATCCGAATATCTTGTGACGTTCGGGATAGTTCCTTCATCCCCGCATACCGGATACGGATATATCAAGCCGGGAGAGGAGCTTGAAGTTGGTAACAGGGTCCGGGAGTTCAGAGAGAAGCCCTGTATGGAAGACGCAAAAAAATACATTGCAGAAGGATGTCTCTGGAACAGCGGGATGTTCCTGATGGGCACGGACATCTTTTCAGAAGAAGTGCAAACCCTGGCTCCTGACGTGTGGAATGCTTTTGAGAATGCCGGCACAATTCAGGAAACCTATTCCAAAGTGCCAAACATCTCCATTGATTATGGCATCATGGAGAAATCCTCCAGGGTTGGCGTTGTGAAGCTCGGATGCAAATGGAGCGACCTTGGGAACTTTGATGCATTCTATGCTGAATCTGAAAAGGACAAGGCCAATAACTGCACGCTTTCATGCCAGAATGTTCTCGTTGACTCAAACAATAATTTTATCCACTCCAATGCCAAGAAGTTGGTCTCGCTGATCGATATAAATGACATGATAGTAGTTGATACCACTGATGCCCTGATGATCTGCCCCCGGAAGAGCAGTGAGAAGGTAAAGGAAGTTGTCAACCTCCTTAAAAAGAGAAACGACGAGCGCATAAATATCCACGAGACTGTCTATCGCCCCTGGGGATCCTATACGCTGCTGGAGAATTCAGGCGGACATAAGATAAAGAACATAGCAGTCCTTCCAGGAAAAAAGCTGAGCCTGCAGTTGCATCATCACAGGAGCGAGCACTGGGTGGTCGTCAAGGGAATGGCGCAGGTGGAGAATGACGGCCAGAGCTTCTTCCTCAGACAGGGAGAGAGCACTTTCATCAAGGCAGGCGCAAAGCACAGGCTGTCAAACCCGGGGAAACTGCCGCTGGAGATCATTGAGGTGCAGCTGGGCGAGTATGTGGAAGAGGACGACATTGTGAGATTTGACGATGAGTATGGGAGAGCCTGAAGAGATGTTAAGACCTTATCCATACGACATCATAGATTTTTATTAGTCCTCAGTTACTATTGGATATTACCTTTCTACTCCATCTCTTATCGAATAAAAATAGAAAAAGGAAAATTAAGCTCATATGAAAATAATATATATCCTAGATGTCTTCCCAAAACTTTCAGAAACCTTTGTACTTAACGAAATAGTACAACTGATAAGAAATGGTCATAATCTTCACATATTTTCTGTTTCTTTACCTACTGAAGAACTTGTGCATCACGAGTTTAGTGCTTTAAACTTAAATAATAAAGTACATTACTACAAAAAAAACAACTTGCAAAATGTAACAAAGAGGAGATTGTTTAAATATTTTGCTAAAGGAGTTGTAAGGGATCTATTGGACTTTAATGTGCATCGTAATATAGCCAACGTTAACTTGAAGATTGCATATTTCTCTGTTTTAAGTGAAGATATAGACGTAGATATAATACACACTCACTTCAGAGGTGATCTTGCACGAAAACTGGCTTTCTGCACAAATAGAAAATATACAATGACATCTCACGCTTTTGAGATTTATAGTAATCCTCGATTGAAAGATATAAAAAGAGCAATCTTTGATGCAAATAAAGTTTTCACGCCTTCGAATTACAATAAAAGATACTTATCAGAGATCACAGGCTGTCGCGAAAGCAAAATCAAGGTCATTCATGCTACAATAGATCCAGATAAATTTACTCGTAAAGCTGATACTAATAATACAAGCAAACAAATTATAATGGCTGGCAGGCTTGTTGAAAAGAAAGGCATGAAATACATGATTTTAGCCATGAAAGATATCCTCTCTAAGCATCCTGAAGCATTACTAAAAGTAATTGGAGAAGGACCTCTGAAGAGTGAGTTAATGGACCTAGTAAGGGAAAATAATCTCACCAATAATGTAGTATTTCGGGGCTCTCTTCCAGATGACGAATATTATAACGAACTGGAAAACAGCATTATTGCAGTATTGCCCTGCATAATTACAGAGACTGGCGATCGTGATGTGTGCCCCCTTACATTGCAGGAAGCAATGTCTATGGAGTTGCCAGTTGTCTCTACAAATGTGCATAGTATACCAGAGCTTATTGATCACAAAGTATCAGGTATATTAGTGAATCCAAATAGTGAAAAAGAAATTGCTCGGGCAGTAATTGAGCTATTGGACAATACCCAACTGAGGGAAAAATTAGGTAAAGGTGGAAGGAGAAAAATAATTCATGAATTCAACATAAAGTGCCAAGTAGAAAATCAGACCAGAGAATGGATTAATATTTATTCAGATAAAAAGGAGTTTTTATGAAACTAACTATTATAAATAATATTCAAAAAGTACCTTTTGTTAAAAATATAAATGATTTTATATATTATAAAATTACTAATCGATTTCCAGGCTCAATAAAATACTGGGAAGAACGATACACTCAGGGTGGAAATTCAGGTTCAGGTTCTTACAACAAGCTTGCTTTATTTAAAGCTGAGGTTCTAAACGACTTCTGCGAGAAAAATAATGTCATATCTGTTATTGAATATGGTTGTGGAGATGGAAATCAGTTATCTCTAGCAAACTATAAGCTTTATATTGGGTTAGATGTTTCAAAAAAAGCAATTGGTATTTGCCAAAAGAAGTTTCAAAATGATTTAACCAAAAGTTTCTTTTATTATGATCCTTTTTATTTTATTGACAATGCACAAATCTTTAGTGCACATCTTGCCCTTTCGTTAGATGTAATTTATCATTTAATAGAAGATGAAATTTACGAATCATACTTAAGTAATTTATTTAAATCCGCTATAAACTATGTGATAATATATTCTTCGAACTGTGAGGGAATATATAATGATACTGAACATGTAAAACACCGCTGTTTTACCAAATGGATTGAAGTTAATAAGCCTGATTGGATTCTTATTAGTCATCTTGTAAACAAATATCCTTTTGATTCTACAAACGAAAAAGAAACATCTTTCGCAGATTTCTATATTTATAAGAAAACAAATAAAGAGGGTAAAAATGATTAAATTTATTAAATGCTTTTAAACATTGTTTTAAGTTCTTCTAAAGATTTCTTATTCAAAATGTATATACTTAAGAAGTATATTACTACAGAAGTAATAATAAGAGAACTCATTTTTATAATAGGTTTTTCGTTAAGGGTTGATAATAGTACACTATCTGCAACTACAAACCAAATAACCATAAAGAATGCACTACTAAAGTTAAAAGCTAAAATGCTGGCAATATCATTTAAACTTATTTTCAAAACTGTGGTAATTATATGAAGTTGAAGTAAGGTTATTATGAAAAGTGGTATAGTAACCGCCACACTTATCCCAGTGATGCCATATCTATAGAACACAGGAAATAATAACAACATCAATACTAGTTGCATTATGCTTGTTTTCATTAATACTATAGGTTTTCCAATTGCCTGAAAAAGACTTCCACTTGTAGCAGCTATTGATCTAAACAAACCATAAAAGCATAATATTTGTAGCGCGGGAATTGCAGGAGTCCATTTTTCTCCAAGAATGAATGTAATAAAACTTGGTGCAATAAGCAAGATTCCTATCGACGTTGGGATAGAGAGCATAGATATAAAAGTTATACTTTTTAAATATATACTCTTTAATTTATCTATATCATGCTGCAGTTTTGAGTATGTTGGAAACATAACTCTACCAATAAGATGTGTTATCTGTGTAGCTGGAAGATTGGATATTGTATAGGCAAGTGTGTAAAAACCAAGTTCTTCTATTCCAAGAACTCTCCCCACTAGTGCATCATCAACATTGGTAATCAAAAATATGATGATACTGGCACCCAAAATATGCTTCCCGTACTTAAATAGCTCTTTTGTCACATTCTTATCAAACATAAGATGCGGTCTCCAGTCCGAAACAATCCAGATTAAAGCAGTAGTTAGTACAGCAGATGTGATCTGTCCATATACTAAACTCCATACTCCATATCCATAGAATGCAAATAAGATAGCTACAATAGCATACCCTAATCGGGGTAAAGTTTCAGGAATTACTTTTTTCTTAAATTCAAGTTCTTTTTCGAGCAAAATTGATGGGACTGTTCCGAATGAAGATATAAGAAAAGTTAATGCAAGAACCCGGATTATCGGACTAACTTCAGAGTTATCAAAAAATACAGCCATGTAAGGAGCAGAAAAGTATGCAATAACCAAAAGTATGGTCGCAAATATAGGTATTAAAATAAAAGAAGTATTTGCAGCGATGTAATCGGGATCTTCTTTTCTATGAATAAGAGCTGCTCCAAAACCCATATCTCGAAAAATAGACATAGTGTTTATTGCCAAAAGTCCTATTGCAATTAATCCAAAATCAGCAGGGTCAAGTAGCCTCGCCAAAACCAGTTGAGCGATAGTCTCAAATATTCTTATGAGGAGAGCTGTTAAAGTAACCCAAGCTATTCCATGTACTGCTTTTTTAGCTATTGACATAGTAGTTCAGATAGTAAGACCAAGTTTTTCTTTTACAACATGTATAAATCGACTATAATTGGCTTCAAACTCAAACTCTTGAGCATGCAAAATTGCATTTTTGGAAAGACAATCATATGTCCCATTATCATCCAAACACTTGATTGCCTTCACCCACTCACCTATATCGTAAATATTGTCAACCAGAGTACCTCCCTTCCCCACAGCCTCAGGCAGTCCTCCTCTTTTGCTGGCAATTGAAGGAATTCCGTTTATTCCTGCTTCTATAATAACCCTTCCAAAAGGCTCAGGCCATTCTGCGGGTGCAAGCAGAATCTTTGTTTTTGCGTATATTTCTCCCATATTGCTGGTCCATTCAATGAACTCAACATTCCTATGTGATGAAATAATCTTTTTGTTCATCACAGTTCCATCACCGCCGACTGCAATGAACTTTTTGTCAGGAAGTGTTTCTGCAATCTTTAAAAATATGCCGGCACCTTTTGCTTGTGTCGGTTTTATAATAGAAATATACTGCTTTGATTCGAAATCACTTTGATATCTTTCATTTTTTATAGTAGGATACACAACTGATGGTTCTACTCCATACCACATTTTTGTTAAGGACGAAACAAAATAACTATTAGCTATTACGAGGTCCGCATTTCTTATTGCATTACTGTTCCATTTTAACCACCTAGTAAGGCATAAAAAGTGATGTTTGCTTTTTAAAGGTATGCAGCTATTGCACTTTTTATTACAATCTGTTCCGTTGATGAAACCAATTGGGCAAAAGTGCTCATAGCTCCTTATAAATAAAATGGAAGGCACTCCATGCTTAACAGCCATATCAATACTCACAGGAGCAAAATTAAGTTGTGTTATAATGAGATCTGGTCTTATTTTATTAATCTCTACCTCCAGATTCTTTGCCCAATAAGACGATTTCAGTATCTGGTATGATCGAACTAACCATCTGGAGAAAAAAGAGGGTATCATTTTTTTAACAACATGAATTTCATTGAGGCAAATTGTCTCGTCTTTTTCTCCAGGTTGGACAACGTAAACCTTATGTTTTTCCGCCAACTTTTGAGCTAGGGCAGCCAAGGAAATTTCAGCACCGCCTATTGCGGGGTAAAAATTCTCAACAGAAATTAGAATATTCATAAATCATCCTGCGTCCCACTTGTAACAAAACTAAAGATTCACATAGACAGTTCATTATAGACTTCCATAGTCTTTTTTGCAGTATCTTTCCAAGTAAACATCCTTGCTCTCTTTAATCCTTTTTTAACTAAACTTTCATGTAATGCTTCATTTGTAAGTATATCATACATCTGTGTTGCCATTGAATCGATATCAAATGGATCGACCATAATGCCACTATCGTCCACCACTTCGGGTAAAGAAGATGTATTTGAAGTAATAACAGGTGTACCGCATGCCATTGCTTCTAAGGGAGGGAGACCAAATCCTTCATAGAGTGATGGAAAAATAAACAAGTCTGCAGCGTTGTAATATTTAGTCAGTTCTTCTTCTGAGATATAACCAATGAAAACCACATCTTTATTAAGTTTTAATAAGTCAATTAGCTCCAAGAGTTCTTTTCGAGCACTAGGATGCTGCGGTTTTCCTATTTTCAATAGTTTTACGTAGGGAAACTTATTCTTCAGCTTACTGAATGCTTTTATCAAATTAGGAACATTTTTCCTTGGCTGTTCCGAACCTACATATAATATAACTTTTTCATTATCCTTAATATTATGTTTAGCTAAAACACCCCTATCCCTCTTCTCAAAGTAAGTAGAATGATTTACTGCTGGAGAAGCTATTCTGATTTGATCCTCTGGATAATCTAAGTGTTTTACAATATCAGTTTTAGAAAAATCTGATATTGTAATAATCCTATCTGACTTCTTTAACCCTTCCATATTAAGTTTCCAAACAGGTGAACGTGTCTTATCGTAGACCACTGGTATTAAATCATGGCATGTGACAACACTTCGTTCCATTTTTACGAATTTAAGTATATATGCTAAATCCTGGCTTGTGATATGTTTTATATTTTCTTTCTTCAAGTCTTTTTTAACAATAAAAGGATAAACAGAGTATCTAGTAAGAGTATTGATAACTGGATTCACGTTTGGGTACTCTATCCTGTTTAATTGAATAGTATTGATATTTTGAAGGATTCCTTTTTGATATTTGGACATGCCATATATTTCGTCCGTCTTCAAACCATTTATATAATCTATTTCCATCTGTTTCACCTTAAATAGGAATATGAGTTCTGTGGTTATATTAATAATATATATAATATAGTTAATAAGTTGGTTCTTTTTAGGTAAATCATTACTCACAATAAACAGCGTTTATGCTTCCTACTACATGGTTCCAATCAAACAGATTTATGTTGTTCCTTGTTTTATCAAATGCTTGCCTCTCTACGCTATAGACAGATGCAGCCAGAGTACTACACTTTAAATGCATCAGCTGGATACCCAGACACATCTCCCCATCCACAAACTCATCCAGCGCACTCCCCCTAGCCACAACACACGGAGTCCCAGCAGCCAGAGCCTCTGCAACAGTAATCCCATATGCCTCATGCCTGGAGAGCATCAAAAACACATCCGCCTGAGCATAACAATGCAGGATATCCTCTCTGGACAGATCCTTCAGCCACTGTATGCGTTCACTCACATGAAGCTCTTCTGCCTGTTCTCGGAGATCATCCTCATACGGACCCTTTCCTACTATCTGCAGCCTGAACCCGGGCAGGGAGGGCAGGGCACTGATAGCATACTGCACACCTTTGTATTCCTCCAGCCTGCCTATATACAGAAGAACCTTTTCGTCGGTTTCTTTTTGCTTCCTTTGTAAGTGCTTAAATTCATCAAGATTGACCCCGTTTGGGATTTTTACAACCTTGTCAGATATCCGGAAATCCTCACAAAGCAATTCCCTCTCATATTCTGATACACAGATTACTTTGTCAGCCCTAGAGAACATAAGCTTACCTAGTGAACGGTATGGCTTATGTAAGACATTCCTGAATTGTGTATGTCCACTGCGATGATAATGCGGAGTAAAGATCAATTTACCCTTGGGTTTAGCTAGGATTGCGAAAAGTGCAGGCAGAGCATGATAACTATGGGCATGCACGATATCGAAGTCATTCTGTCGTAGATAAGTATAGATTTGCGGAGCCAGATAGTATGCATTCCCTGGGGCAAGAGACCTGAATCTTGTCACTTTGACGCCGTTGAGGACTTCACTTTCTTTTAATTCTCCGGTAGGATCTGTTGTAATGACCTCCACCTGATGTCCGCTCTTTACAAGCCTCTCGCTTATTTCCCGGACATGGGTTTCCACTCCCCCGATATCAGGAGAGTAACGGGGACATACCTGTGCAATCCTTAATACCTTTTCCAAATACTTTCCTCTTGAAGTACCCATGCATTATTTTAATATAAAGATGCTGTAGTAATCATATAAAATGAAATACCATAAGAGAGTATGTATAGCTGGTCCCTCAAAGCGGTTCACCAGCGGCATCAGTTATTACACGATCAAGCTGGCAAACGCAATGTCAGATCCTTACCAGGTATCGGCCATCTGCTTCAGGCAGCTGCTCCCAACTTTTCTTTTCCCGGGAAAGGATCACGTAGGTAAAAATATATCCTCTCTTGAATTTAACTCCAAAGTCACTGTATTTGACGGGATGGACTACAACAATCCTTTTACCTGGCTGGGCGCATATAAATTCCTAAAGCAGCAAAAACCCGATGTTGTGGTTCTTCAGTGGTGGACATCTTCGGTTGCACATATGCATATTCTGTTAAAGTTATTCGCCCGTCTGACCTGCAAACCAAAGATAATTATAGAATTCCATGAAGTGGTTGACCCTTTTGAAGAGTCGGTCTTGCCTATCCGCATTTATTCGAAGTTCACGGGCAAACTGCTCCGGAAGAACCTTAATGCCTATATAGCACACTCTGAATCGGATAAGGAACTTGTTGCCCAAAGATACAACATCGACCCCTCCAGTATATACGTTGTTCCTCATGGCCTTTACGACCAATACGGATCACCTCTGGATAATGAGAAGGCTAAAAGTCAATTGTCCATTGAGGAAGATTTTGTAATACTCTCCTTTGGCCTCATCAGAAAGTATAAAGGAGTCAATCACCTGATAAAAGCCTTCGAACAACTGCCTGATGAGATCCTGCAGAACAGCAGGCTGCTTATTGTAGGGGAAATATGGGATGATCGCAGGGAGATAACAGATCAGATCGCCGCGTCCTCATTCAAAGATAAGATAACGCTTATTGATGAGTATATCCCGGATGATAAGGTTGCTCTATATTTCAGTGCTGCAGATGTAGTAGTCCTCCCATACCTCAGGGCATCGCAGAGCGGGATAGCCCATATAGCGATGGTATTCGGGAAACCGGTAGTAGTCTCACGGGTAGGCGGCCTTCAGGAGTCAATGGCCGATTATGATGGAACCTTTTTTGTGGAACCCGGAAATGTACGGGAGATCACTACCGAGATTGCAAAACAGTTCGGATCAGAAGAAAAGTATGAAACTCCTGAACGGACATGGGATACAACTTTAAAATACTATAACGAAATAATAGCCAAATTATTTGATTAACAGAATAGAATATATTCTTACGAGGGAATAGAGAAACATGAATAATGTTAGATCGCTGCTTGGTAAGGCAAAAGAGGACTTAATGTCCCTGGTCATTGTATCAGTTGCTTTTTTTGTCGCACTGAGCATAAGAATAAGGCCTGCTGACAGTGTGTTTTTGCCAAACGGTTTCGTTAGGTTCAGTAACGATCCCCTGTACCATATGCGTATGGTCGAAGTGCTCCTGCACAATTATCCGCAGGGAATGTTTTATAACCCGTTGACCAATTATCCCCAGGGATCTTTTATCCACTTCGGTCCACTTTTCGATCACATGATCGCAATAACTGCACTGGTGATAGGCCTTGGGAATCCGGGCACTGGGCTTCTGAATACCATTGGGGCTTACTTCCCTACAGTGCTGGGTGCATTGCTTGTGTTTCCGGTATATTTCCTCGGGAAGCATCTGAAGGACAGAAAAACAGGAGTTATTGCGGCCATTCTTATATCCATAACTCCCGGACAGTTCCTGAACCGTTCCATGATCATATTCACTGATCATCACGTTGCAGAGACGCTCTTCAGTACACTTTTCATTTTATTCTTTATGCTTGCAATGATCCAGGCAAAGAAAGCTAATCTTTCGGTGAAGATGCTTGAGCACATGGATAAACAGCTTGCCAAGCCTTTGGTATATGCGATCCTTGCAGGAGTGATGTATGCCGCATATCAGTTAACGTGGGCGGGAGCACCGCTATTTGGAATGATCATTGTCATCTTTGCTGCAATCCAGTATTCAATCGATCATGTGAATAACAGGTCCACCGATTACCTTGGGATAGTAGGCATAATAACTTTTCTGGTGGGTCTCTTGCTGGTCCTTCCATTCATCCATTTTGATATGGGAGTATCCATCTACTACTACTCCTGGTTCCATCTTTTATCAGCTCTGGCAGCAATGGCTGCTTTTGTATACATGAGCCTGGTTCACAAAGAGATTAACAGGAGGAAATTAAATCCTCTGTATTACCCCCTGGTGCTCATGGTAACTATTATAGTTGCACTTATAGCACTAAGGATTGTTTCACCCTCAGTGTACTATATGATCATTGCAACCCCTGCAGCGATATTTAAGGTGCAGACCGGCGGTTTTTCAACAGTAGGCGAAGTCTCCTCCATCTTCTACCGCGGCGGTTCCTTCACTCTGAGCTCGGTCTGGTATAACTTCGCCATGGGATTCTTCATCTCAATAATAGCGATGTTCATGCTGGCCTACAGTATAAGGAAGGAAAAGAGACCGGAACAACTGCTCGTCCTGGTCTGGACCTTCATAATGCTGCTTGCCATATACGGCCAGAACCGTTTCGCATATTATTATGCGATCAACGTTGCACTCCTTTCCGGGTATTTTGCAGCAAAGGTCCTTGACATGGTGGGCTGGAGAAAAATTGAGACCGCCTACCATGAAAAGGTCCACTCTGTAGGAGAGCTGCCACACTTCTTAAGCAAGAACGTCAAGGCAGGCCATCTGCTGACCATTTTCATCCTCTTACTGCTCGTCGCTTATCCAAGCTATAGCCTTGCCATGGAGCAGTCACAGTATGCCAGCGGGGCAAATGGCTACTGGCTTGAGTCGCTCTTCTGGATGAGGGACAACACCCCGGATCCTGGTATAGACTTCCTCCAGATATACGAAGCACCTGAAAGCGGGGAAAGATTCGGCTATCCTGACAGCGCATATGGAGTCATGTCCTGGTGGGACTACGGCCATGAGATAGAGGCCATTGCACGGCGGCTGCCGAATGCCAACCCATTCCAGGCAGGTATAGGAGGACGCTCTGCAAGCATTGATGAAGAGAACAGACCTGGCGCTGCACCGTTCTTCACAGCACCCTCGGAGGAAGAGGCAACCGCAGTCCTCGAGGCTATTCATCCGGACCCCGACAAGGCTGCAGCACGCTACATAATATCCGATGTGGAAATGGCAACCGGTAAGTTCTACGCCATGACCGCCTGGACCATGGACACCGAGGGGTACTATGTGTCAGTGCAGACTGACAGCGGTGCCCAGTACGTGCCCGGGGAAAGATACTACAACTCAATGGAGGCAAGGCTGCACATCTTTGACGGCGATGGACTTCAGCAGTACCGTCTTGTACACGAGTCGCCTGAAGCTCCAACAGGGTATACGAGTGAGACGGGCTACAAGAACGTGTACAACGTACTCTATGGCGGCAACCTTGAACTCACAGACACGGGTTATGTCAAGGTGTTCGAGTATGTTGAAGGCGCAACCATCACAGGTAATGCACCAACGGGAGAGACCGTGACCATCAGCAACACCATTGAAACGAATCAGGGCAGGTCATTTACATACTCCCAGTCTGCCATATCTGACGGCGCATACTCGTTCACAGTGCCTTATTCCACGGAGGGGCCAATCCCCGGAGAGACACAGTTCGATGTAAGGCCCACCGGGCCATATACGATAAGTTACGGCAACACGACACAGCAGGTCAGTGTCAGTGAACCGGACGTGCTGAATGGAAATGTGATAGAGGTTTGACCTGTCACATTTCATCCTTTTTTGATTTTTTTCTCCAGCTGGCTACGTAAGTTGCTTCTAAGATATTTCCGGAATACATTTTTATGGTAAAACTTGTTTGTTAAACCTGAATTCAAGGTGATATATTGGACAGCGTTATCAAAGGAAAAGTATGGGTTTTCGGCAACGATGTCGATACGGATGTCATCATACCCGGGAAGTACCTTCGTACAACCGATATGCAGGTGTTTGCCGACCATGCAATGGAAGGAATAGACCCGGAATTCCCCCGCAAGGTAGGGAAGGGAGATATCATAGTTGCCGGGGATAACTTCGGCTGCGGCTCCTCACGGGAGCAGGCGCCCCTTGCGTTAAAACATGCAGGAGTGTCCTGTGTTGTGGCCAGGTACTTTGCCAGGATATTCTTCAGGAACGCGATCAATGTGGGACTTCCTTTGATAGAGGCCGATGTTGAATGCAGGGAAGGGGACGAGATGGAGATAAACCTTCTTGAGGGCACAGTCAGGGTCAACGGACAGACCTACCGGGGAAACAGACTGCCCGACTTCCTGCTCGAGATACTGACAGACGGCGGACTTGTAGCACACAGGAAGGCTGCGCAGCAGAAGTGAACAATCCACTGCACTGATTATTATGAGTATGATCTTTCCACCAGAATACAAGAATGTGGGCCTCACGCACCCCATGCCTGCAGATGCCGACAGGCGCATCTACTTCCTTACAGAATATATGATAGAAGAGGACTGTTCAACGGAGGATGGCAACTGTTCATATTCTCTCTACAAGGTCATCAAGACAGGGGACCAGCTCCTGAGAGACGTCAGCTCACTTGAGCTGATATCCTCCGGAGAGAAAGTCATAAAGTACGACAGGGAACTGAACATCAAGGACCGCGCACTCCTGATAGGGACAGCGCATCAATTATGCAAAGGCAATGTCAATACGGTCATATTCACCGGCATTGACAAGCATGTGACCTTCGTGCACAAACCGGAGCTCTCTGCGATACTAGACATTGAGATCGTGGATGTGGTGCCTCCTGAGCCATCCTGGCTTTCAAGCGTTATCCGGCGGCTTGAGGATAGCGGCATTTTCGGTGACCTTGCGATAAGATTCTCAGAGAACCTGACGGATCTTAGACAGTTCGAGGGTGAGGGAACGGTGTTTCCCTGTTCATCGTCGGGACTGCGGGGGAAATGCCTGGATTCCGATGTCATCACAGAGGATGGGTCCCTGCTGGTGGGATGCGAAATATCGAGAAGTCTCTTCGAGTCGAGATTTCCGGGAATTGCTTATTCTTTTGTGAATATCTGCCCCTTCAGGTCGGATGTATTTAAACCTTCAAAGCCATTTATAACAAGATGCTGCCGTTCGGAAAAGTCAGGCATCGTAACGATCAATGGCGTCAGAGGAGCTGTGGTACACTGGGGCGCATCCGAGTTCTTCGTGGCGGGAGCTGTATGGGACCTTGTCAGGGAACTGAGAAGGCCGGAGAATTCCTGAACTGATGATCGAGGTGAGAAGTTGAGGCTTGCTATTGTAGAGGGTGACGGGATCGGAAAAGAAGTGATCCCGGCAGCTGTGGAAGTGCTTGATGCACTCGGGCTTGATGTCGAGAAGGTCCCGGTGGAGCTGGGATACGGCAAGTGGGAGAGGACAGGACAGGCGATAACCGAAGACGACCTGAAGGTCCTCAAAGGATGTGACTGCATACTTTTCGGGGCCATAACGACCCCGCCTGACCCCAATTACAAAAGCGTGCTCCTTACCATCAGGAAAGAGCTTGATATGTATGCAAATATCCGCCCGATAAGGCCCCTGCCTTCCGTAAAGGGCATTCTAGGAAGGAGCAATTTCAATTTCGTGATAGTCAGGGAGAATACCGAGGGGCTATACTCCGGAATAGAGGAGATAGGGCAGGACATATCCTGGACAAAGCGGATCATCACACGCAAGGGCTCCGAACGAATAGCCGAATATGCCTGCAAGCTGGCAAAGAGCAGAAAGAGCCAGCTTGTGATCGTTCACAAATCCAATGTCATGAAGTCGGACAAGCTCTTCCTGGATGTCTGCCGCGAAGTTGCAGGTTCAAAAGGCGTGGAGTATACTGACGAGCTTGTGGATTCGATGGCATATAAGCTCATCAGGTCGCCTGAGAGATACGATGTAATAGTCACAACCAATCTTTTCGGGGATATACTCAGCGATATGTCTGCGGCCCTTGTGGGCAGCCTCGGACTGCTTCCCAGTGCCAATATCGGTTCACGGCACGCTTTCTTTGAACCTGTGCACGGGAGCGCACCCGACATCGCAGGAAAGGGCATTGCAAATCCCATCGCAGCCATACTGAGCCTGAGGATGATGCTGGAATGGTATGGGAAGATGCCCGAAGCCGCATTGGTGGAAGAGGCTGTCGATGCCGCCCTCACAGAAGGGATTACCACTCCCGACCTTGGAGGGACCTATACAACCAAGGAAATGACCTGTGCCGTTGTAGATTACATCAGAAGGGAAAAGGAAAGAACGGAGTAGGGAAACCCTTCCGTATTTCGGAAAACGGGTCTTCTCTTTACCCTTACTCACCTGCCTATCGCTTCAACCCATTCCAAGAAGAGATGACACTGCTGCTATCGTTACCACTGCACTTATTGCAGATATCCACACCATGACGACGAAGTCGATGGTTGAGCTAAGCATGTGTCCCCCGTCAACTATGCGAATGAGAAGCGCAGACATGAACGAGTGGCCTATCATTATGCCGAGAACCATGTTCTCAAGAGTTGTCATGTTACCCACATTGGTGTACAGCACCATGCCTATGGACATACCTGCAGGCATCTCCACAGTTGCGAACATCTCCTGCATCAGTCCCACCACACCAAGGGAAATGTACATGGTAAAACCTATGCCTCCTGTCAGGCCGTAGAGGACACCCACAAGGCTGCTTGCGGACTGGGTCCTTTTTTTCCTCAGGTTGACTATCCTGTGAAAATTGCTTGCTATTATGTCGCCGATGATCTCAGGCTGCCCTCCAAGGTTGGTTGCCTCCACGAACATCACACAGAACCTGCTTATAAGGTTACTTCCGGTGTTTGCTGAGAAGTGGTTCCAGGAAGAGAACTTATCGATCCTTGTTGCCAGCATCTTGTAGAGGTTGTTGACATCTTTTGTCAGGGGTCCGAAATCATGAGCACGCAGAGCCCTTAATGCGTCATCTATCATGCCGCCCCTTGCACCTGCGGAGCTGCCCAGGGAGCGGATGAAAGCCGGAAAGTTCTCATCCTTCCTGCGAATACTCTTTTCGATCTTACGCGCGACGTATCCTGTATAAACAAGAGGAGTGAAGAACATCGCAACAGCTATTGAAGTGTTGACCTTCCCGTAGAGAAGGAGAGCTACGCCTACAATGAGGCAGCCTGCCAGGGATACGGGGATGGAGCGATACAACCTGATCTTGTCTTTGGTCAGCGCTTTTGACCTGCTCCATGCCGGGTCCTGCGGCACCTTGCTCCTGGTGAACATAACAAGTACAAGGTCCGTGACAAGGAAGACCACGACCACGATGGCCATGAGCAGTTCCGCGTTCATACCTGTTATCACAGGCATGATGACCGCAAAGGAGGCCAGGAATATGAGGGACATTACAAGGGAAACGAAAAGCTCCTTGACTATCTCCACAGAGTAGAGGGCACCGTTATACATAGCCTCATATTCGTTCATTACCACGTTCTGCTCGGCAAAAAGGAAGCTCTTCACATCCTCTCCCGACTGGAGCGCATGGGCAAAGCGGTCAAGGAAATCCTCAAATATGACAGATGGAGTTCTTTTTGATATGAACCTGCATGCATCTGCCAGGCTCATGTTCCAGACAGTCACAAGGTCATAAATCTTCCTTGTCTCATGCGCAAGTTCACGGTAATCCTCATTCTCCGACACGATGCGGATAATATCAAGCCTTGGGGTCTCTGCGGTGGCTATGGAACCCATCTGGGTGATATAGTAGTGCATGTTGTTGTCCATGCGCGCTGCCTTTGAAGCTAGAACGGACAGGGGATATGAGAAGGCAAAAAAGACACATATGAAAGCAACAAGTGCAGGTATGTAGCTTGCCGGGCCTACAAAAAGTGTCGGCAGCAGGATCTGCATGAGCACTGCGAACACAATGCCGAAAACAATGATGGGTAAAGCGAATTTCCGGGCATAGTCCCTGGGATCCATGCCGAGGTTCTTGAATGCCTTCTCATAACTGTTACCCATGAGCTCACCTACACGACAAATGGCAGGCCGTCAACACCGTGCTTGTAGAAATTAACAATTATTTCCAGTACATCGTAGTAATCCTCTATACCCCTTGACCGCATTTCTTCCAGTATCTTGGCCCGGAGGAAGAGATCCTGGTATATCTGCCTCTTATCCTCATAACCCAGCTTAGTGGCTATCTTGTTCTCGAGGATGTAACTGTTGTTCAGGCCCCTGAAGCTGTGCTTGTCACTTTCGGGGTCCCACTGGAAGACTGCCCTTGTGACCACGCCTCCTACTTCCTCATAGTAGCCCTCGATTTCCTCGATGGCAAGGCAGCGGCGGAGGAATTTCCCCTTACGGTAAACTGCGGACAGTATCATTGCCACGTTAAGGTTGTCGATGAAGGTAACAGGCACATTGATAGGATCGGCAGTGAGTCGCTGTATCATCTTACTGACAGCCGATGCGTGGAAAGTGGCCATGACCGGATGCCCGGTCTGCATGCCCTGGAAAGCCACGTTGCCTTCGGCTCCACGGATCTCACCCACAATGATATAGTTTGGCCTGGAACGCAGCGCAGCCTTGAGCAGGGCAAAGGTGTCCACACGGGAGTCAACTGGCCCTTCCTCACGGGTGATCAGCTGCTGCCACACAGGCTGAGGAGGCTGGACCTCAGCCGTATCTTCCGCACTGAAAACCTTTGCCTTGGGATTGACGAATGCAAGACAGGCATTCAGCATTGTTGTCTTCCCGCTGGCAGTCTCACCACTGAAGAAGACACTCATACCGTTCTCAAGACACATCCACATGTAGGCAGCCATCTCGGCGTTCACCGCACCCCAGCTTATCAGCTGGATGATGCTGACAGGGACCTCACTGAACTTACGCATGGTGAAACTGCTGCCGCGCCTGCTGATATCCATACTGTAGATGATGTTGATGCGTGAGCCGTCCGGCAGTGCACCATCGGCAATGGGGCGGGCATCGCTCACAGGACGGCCTATACGTTCGCTCATGCTCCTGAGCCAGCTGTCAAGGCCTTTCTCGTCCCCGAAGGTCAGGTCTGTCTTCATGGTGTCGAATATCTTGTGGACGATGAATACATTATCAACACCGATACTGCTGATATCTTCAAGATAGGGATCCCTGATGATAGGTTCTATGGGACCGGAACCGATGATGTTCCTCTCTATATGGTAAAGCAGTTTGTTGTACTCTCCCTGGGTCACAGGAACTTTTCTCTGCACGGGCATCAATTTGTGCAATATATCGAACTTGTTTTCACTGACATCAGCTTCGAGACTCCCTCCGGCACCAATGTCTACAGACTCGTTAAGAAGCTTGATTATAAGCTCTTTCAGTTCGGCCTCTGAGTTGGGGACAGCCTCGCTTGCGGATTTTTCAAGGATGATGCTCAGCACGGAATCATACTTCTGTTTCTCCAGGTCACTCAGCAATGGCTCTATGCTGTAGTAGCGTACCTCTCCCAGCTCCGGGGTGCCATACAGGTGAATAAAGACAGGATCACCAACAGGAAGGATGATATTTACATTATCCTTACTGATGTCCTTGGAAAGCTTGATCATGAAAGTAGGCTCGTCCGCACCGTTATCCCGCATGAACTTGCGCACGTATTCACCCAGATGCGGATTCCTTTGTATGGCTTTCTCGAATTCCAGGTCCATTCAGTCACATCTCCCTGTTCTCATGAAACAGATGCTATCTCCACTACAAGGCCTACCCTCGGTTCTATCCTGAAACCGATCATCTGCCCCACAGGGCCTTTTGCCCCTGTGAACTTGTTCACAACGATCGTGCGTTTTACCTCACTTCCGAGAGGCCTCGATTTCAGGGTGATGTAAATATCACATGATGACCTGAACATGGAAGCAATATCTTCATCCAGCTGGTTGGGCTCTATTGTGAGGATGATCACCTTTCCCATTCCATTGAGCTTCTTGAAGAACGATATGAGATCGAGGCTCTTTTCAGTGTTCGCGCTGTATTTGATCAGTGAGGAAATGGTGTCGATTATGACAACATCCTTCTCGAACAGTTCCTCCGCAGCCATAAGCCTCTCAAGGAAATCGAAACGGGACTTTGCAGCCTGGACCAGCGGGATCACAGGGATATAAAGAAGAGAGCCGTTCAGCAGGTAAGGAGCGATGGGGTAGTCCATTGAATACATCTGGTTGATGAAACCCTTTGTTGTCATCTGGGTGGAAATGAGAGTCACACTGACCTTATTCTCATTCAGCCCGAAGGAAAGGCGCTGGGAGATGGAACTCTTACCGCCGCCGCTCCCGCCTTCTATGACCACAAGCGATCCTGCAGGAAAACCTCCGCCCAGCTTTGCATTGAGCTCATCCCGGGGAATCTCGAACGAACATATCTTTACCATTTTTTACTCCGCTAAGTTCTAAAGCTCATGCTGCCTGACTTCCCGTTCTCTGCGGCTACAAGGATGCGATGGTCCCCGGAACCGAGGGGGCTGGGGCTGGGAATCACATGCAGCACCAGGATATCCCCGGGCCTCCATACAACGTCGCCATCAAGTATCTCAACTTCCATGTTATCCGGCTCCACAAGAATACCGTCTACAAGTACTGTTATAAAATCAGGCGTCAGCTCGGTCCTGCCTGTGTTCTTGGCATAGAAGGTGTACGTATTGCCGGAGCTGTCGTAAGGGACCATGAGAGGGTCGTTAACGATAGTTATATCGGTCCTCATCTGCTGTGCTACCAGTTTGCTGTTTGCAGAGGAGGAGGAGACGATAGACTGCACGTCAGCAGAAAGGACAGTGATGACCCCCATTGCCAGGATCATGGCAGCGATGAAAAAGATCATGTGCGTGATAGCAGTTTCTGCTCTCTGGCACCTGCAAAAGGAATCATTCCGGGAAATATGTCGGCTCTTCATGCTTTCGTACCGTCTGGTCGTGTTATGACAATATAATTTGAAGGATAATATATTGACAATACTATATAAGTCTGACACTGCTTCCGGTCACACCTGGTAAGTGTCATAAGCCGGGACACCATTCCCGGTCACGACCTTGACACGGTGCTGCCCGGCACCTGTGAGACCTGCCACTGTAAGACTGCGTGTCTCAGCGGGCACCCAGACAGCAGCAGTCCCGTTAAAAGTATAGGGCTCCAGATGCCCGTCTATGAGGATATTCAGCTCATCGAACCTGAGTGTCTCACTGCCTGTATTTGTGAGCGTCACGGTCAGCTCATAAATACTACCTGAAGCAGCCGGGACTGAATAATCGATATTCACCGATGTATGCATGCGACTCGTTTGCAGTTGATACTGCTCTGCCGCTGCATCATTTACAAGATCCGATGATGTACTTAGAGCGGTATAAGAGAAGGTGCCTACAACCAGAGCCGAAATGAAGAATATGGCCGTGACCACTGCGACCTCAAATCCCATAGAGTTCCTCCAGGCCGTGCTTTACTTTTGACATCTCACGGTCAATGGAACTGAGCATATTGCGGTCTATCTTGCGTCCGCAGAGCCTTTCTATGAAAAGAAGTGACTTGGTGTGGTCTTCAGGCAGCAAGCGCCATGTAGGCTTCTCCACATAGTAGTCGATGCCGCGGGCGTATGCCATTACCTCTGAACGGACATCCTCACTGATCCAGCCTATGTCCACGTAATAATCAAGCGCGTCCATTAGATTGTTCCTTCCCACACGCTCCATCAGGAACTCTATCCAGTTGAGCAGGACCACCACACTGGTAGGATCGGTCCTCAGGTTCTCCAGGCGCACCAGTGGAAGTCCTTTTTTAGTGTTCTTCCTGGAACTATCCTTATCCTGACCATCTGATCCCTCGTCGGAAGCATCCTCCAGCTCATCCTTTGCATGATTAATGGACTGAAGGGCACTTTTCCGCTCCAGCTCATCAACCCTGGCTGAGATGTTGCTTGTGGATTCTGCCAGTTCGAGGATATTCTGGTCGATCGCCCCGGTCTTGCCTGTAAGTTCCTCTGTCCTGGCATTCAACTGTTCTATACTTTCATGCAGCATGGACATCGCATCAGCAAATGCATTAAGCTTGGACTCGATATCCTGCATCTTTGCGCCGATCTCCTTAGGGATGCCGGGCATGTTGAGCTTATGGGCCACGGTATCCATGTCATTCTTGAATATGACAAGCAGGTCCGCAAGTTCTGTTATCCTCTTCTCGGTCTTCTCGAATCTCTCTATCGTGGCACGGGAACCAACATCATCACCTACGAAGGGATTGACCTGATTGGATACGATCTCATAGAGAGATAGCAGTTCGAGCACGCTCTGGTCTATCTTGTCAACGGTCTTCCTGATCTCCTCGTTATCACGCTGTACCATGTTCAGGGTCACATCGGCCTTGGAGAGCTTCGATTCAACTTCCTTGATCCTTTTGGCATTTGATTCTATCGCTTCCTTCTGCTCGTTATTGACTGGCTGGGAGGCGCCAGGGAACCCTCCTGGGCCACCCATGCCAGGAGGAGATGGAGGCATACCAGGAGCCGGGCCCATTCCTGGAGATGGGAATTTCGAACCAGGGAAACCGGCAGTCAGATCCGGCAGGGCGTTCAGGTCAGGGATACCGGGAGAGAAAGGAAGGTCGCCGGAACCAAAGGGCGAGCTGCCACCTTTACCTGCATCCTTTTTTCCCAAGAGGCCGGTTACTTTTTTTATGGTGTCGCTCAGGCCGGACATGGTTTCACATTATAAGACAGTTTGTTGGAAGTATCTATAGATACTTCAATATACATGCGATATTATATAAAAATATTGAATAATAGTGGTGTATTTACCGAAGCTTATCCTACTCTCACAGAGATGGCTTTAAATCATTTGAGATCACTTTTTCCGGGGATAAGAGTGCCACGCAAGAAGAAGTTCGAACACAATATCATATCCGACAGTGACGGGGTCAGATTCGCAACACCCGAGGATGTCGCAAGATACAGGGCCGGAAGACTGAAATGCAGCACCATCGCAGATATCAGCTGCGGTGTTGGCGGGCAGACCATATATTTTGCAAGAGAATGTGACCAGGTCTATGCAGTGGAGATAGACCCGAAGAAGATAGCCTATGCCAAGAAGAACTGCAGGCTTCTTGGTATCGACAATGTGGAATTCATTTGCGGAGACGCGCTATCACCTGAAGTTATCCGGCAGTTACCGGAACTTGATATTGTCTTTTCCGATCCTGCAAGGCCTCCAACCGAGGACATGCGCGACATCGCCAGCCTGCGGCCTGCCATACCAGAAGTCATAGCAGCATACAGTCCCATAGCTTCAGGCTTTGCTTTTGAGGCGCCTCCGCAGCTCACCCCTGAAAGGATACCCTTTGAGTGTGAAAAGGAATATATTTCCCTTGAGGGGAAGCTCAACAGGCTCGACCTGTACTTTGGCAGCCTGATGAAGTGTGGCACATCGGCAGTATCCCTGCCATCGGGATCACGTATTGAGTCATCCCCAGCCACATGTGAGCTCAAAACTGCCGAAAGGCTTGCTTCCTTTGCCTACGAACCCGAGGAAGCTGTCGAAAGAGCAGGACTGCTCCCGCAACTGGCAAAGGACCTGTCAGAACAGGCTTCAGACATCAGCCTTTTCGTCATAGACCGGAAACGCCTTTTCCTTACATCCGATCGGGCCGTGGAACATCCCATGTTCAAAAACAGGTATAAAGTGCTGTCAACTCTGGATTTTGACACCGGGCAGATCAATGCTTTCCTCAGGAGAAGCGGGTTCGGAACTGTGATATTAAGAGCTGCGGTAGAGCCAAAAGAGTACTGGGATATTCGCAGGCAGCTTGAAGATGACCTTAGCGGGGATCGCAAAGCGCACGTATTCCTGAAGGAAGGAGTAGCGATCCTGTGCGAGACATTGTGAGGCTTAATGAGCCCGGGATCAGGAGTTAGGGATCTTTGTTCCAAGCAGTTCCTTGGTCCTTTTTATCAGTTCTTTCCTGCTGAAAGGCTTTGTAATGTAGTCATCCGCCTTGAGCACATGCAGGCCGAGCATTTTATCGAATTCCTGGCTCTTGACAGTGAGCATTGCAACAGGCAGGCCCGGATCCTTTTCCTTGATCTTATGGAAGGTCTCCCAGCCGTTCATATCAGGCATCATGATGTCCAGTAGAATGAGATCGGGCTTTTCCACGTCCATCAGCTCAAGGCACTCAAATCCGCTGCTTGCGCCGATGACCTCTATATTCTCAGACTCAAGGATTATCTTTACAAGGTCTATGGTATCCGGCTCATCGTCTACCACCATGATTTTTGGATGCATCGTATACTCCTGTTAAAGAAATGCTCTACGCTAGAGAATAATATAGAACTGAAATATATAATTATTCCTCTAGAGCCCATCCAAGCCGCCTCATCACCATTTTTATCCGGGCTTTCACTTCCCTTTTATCAAAGGGCTTGGATATGTAATCATCAATGCCAAGCTCCATGCCTTTCACCTTGTCCTCTATCGCGGTCTTCGCGGAGATCATGATAACAGGAATATCATTGGCTGTCTTGCTGTTCTTGAGCTGCTCGACAACCTCATATCCGTCCATGTCAGGCATCATGATATCAAGCAATATCAGGTCGGGATGTTCCTTCAGAGTGATATCGATCGCCTCCTGACCGTTATAAGCTACCAGGAAATCGTAGGGCTCACTGATAAGGGATAGCTTGAGCAGTTCCGGTATGTCAGGCTCGTCATCCACTATGAGGATCTTCAGCCGGTCCCTTTTGACTTTCCTGCGGGCATATTCCAGCCTGATGGAGCCATCCTCCACCATGTACCTGAAGTCGAAATCCTTGAGCCCTATCTGGGTATGCACCTCACCGATGCTGGTCACGTCGAGGATCACATCAAAAAAGGACTTTACCAGCATCTCATTCTCCTGGGAGAGTATATCCTTCAGAAGCATGGAGGCGATTGCACCTTCATTCTCACGCACTTTCTTCTCCACGAACTGCATGAAGGTCTCGACCACCTGCATGGTATCGGTAGCCAGCACATTCATGTTGTCCATTACCAACAGGGTGCGGGCATCCCTCTCAAATAGGTTTGATATATGGGATGCCATCTTGGTGTAGTCCGCCACCGAGCTGCAGTAAAAGGTCCCCTGCTGTGGCGGCTTGCCTGGCACTTCAACATCAATGAAGAACAAACGGTCCTGAAGTCCAATGATATCGAAACCGAAATCCTTGAACTTCCCCAGCACCTTATCACGCGGATAATTGAGGCACAGCCACACGACATTTCTTGCAGGGTCGTTCCGGAGTACATCGTAAATATGAAGATAGACTAAACGCTCGACAGAACTGTCAACCTGAGCAAAGAACAGTGAACTCTTATCTGATAACTCGTCCCTTAGAGTTGCCAGGATTTCCTTAGTCTGATCATCCATTATCATTTACCTTTTAAACTTGTTTTGTAAATATTAGTGCTATATTCATATTAATGTTTGGGGTGTAGTGGAAAAAAGAGGAGACAAAGAATCACTTGATCGGAACGAGCCTGACTTGGGGATAGCCCGAGCTGAAATCCATCTGGGCCACATACATCCCGGTCTTTGGGACGATCCCGTACATCACAAGGGTCTTGTCCACGTTCTCGAACTTCCAGTGGGTGGTGGCCATGTGAGCCACGGAGTCAGTGATCTTCTGGCCGTGTTTTGCAACGGCGACAACTATGTTCTCAGTGGTCTTTGTAACGGAAGCGATCTGTCCTATCACAGCGCCTATGTTCTCCCAGCCATAACTGTACTCCATGCTGTCAAGTCCTATATAGTCAAGAAGAGGAGATCCGAGCTGGCGCATCATCTCGTGCTTTGACTGATAGAATATCTCCATATCCTTGTAGAGGTTTCCGGAGAACGCTTCCACATAAGCAGGCATGCGGCCCTTCTGGTCACGTATCTCGAATCCCTTGAACTGGCGGGGGAAATTGGCCTCATTGGTGAAGGGAGATATCATCCTTTTTTCTGTCTCAACACTGGTTCCTTCAGTGGGGATGCTAAGCATGGCCCTGCCCATGTTCAGGTGGTTTATGAAGGTCGGTAGCAGGATACTGTAAAATGAATCTCCTACACCGCTTGTGATCTCGAATAGGTTGAAACTTCCCTTCTGGTAGCCACCACCCAGTATCTCGTCAAAGTCAGGGCTGCCGGTGGATATCTTACTGTGGGCAGGGTCCGTCACAGGAGAGGGGATCAGAGTGTGTTCTGGAAATGAGACCCTGAAAGGCTCGAAACTGGTAAACGTTCCATTGTGCAGCGTGAACAGGTACCTGGACTGGGACATGCCAACACCGCGGAGCTTGAGCAGATGGATCTTGCGGATATCGCTTCCCGCCATTTCGGATATCTCGACAGAGACAACCCCGTCGACTAGATAGTCCAGTGAGTCGATATCGGTCTTTTCTGTGATCATCACAAGGTCGGCATTGACCTTCCTTGAGAAATCCATGAGAAGGCGTTCCAGCTCGAACTTGTTCTCCTCCCAGTGTACAGACCTTGTGGTGGCAATACTGAGAGAATCAATGGAGTCCACAACTATCATGGGTTTTGAGTCGCTTGATTCCCATATCGCCTTGATGCGGGAAGCGAGCATCCTCAGGAAATCCTCATTGTTGTTGAAATCTCCCTCTATCCAGGGGAACTTCCCGTATGATGAGGACTTATCTATCCGGGGGGAAATATAGATGCAGTTCCCGCCGGGGCATAATTCATGCAGTATCCCGAATACGAAAGTGGTCTTGCCGGTTCCGGGCTTGCCCTTGACCACAAGGGACTTCCCGAACTGGGAAGAGAAGAACTGCCTGATTTCCCCGGGGATCATGCCGCACCTCAGTTTGCCTTCAACTGCTGTTTGAGCAGGTCGATACCAGTTTGCATGGAGTCATTGATCCGGAGGGACTCAGGACCGCCGCCGCGAGCCATGTTCGGACGGCCGCCGCCGCCACCGCCAACTGCCCTGGACATCGTGGAAACGATCTTCCCGGCATCTGCGCCGGCCTTAAGCGCATCCTCGCCTGCGGCTGCCACTATCTTGACACCGCTACAGTCGCTTGCAAGAATGGCAATGACATCCTTGTTCCCGGTAAGTTCGCCTGCTATCTTGACAAGCTCGTCAGCGTCCGCATTTGGCACCAGTTCTGCTACGACCCGCATGCCACCGATAACGCAGGCGCTGTCCGCCATCCGGCTCACACGCATACGTGCCAGCTCTTCTTTCAGGCGCTCATTGTCCTTCTTGAACTCCTTCCATTCGCTGAAGAAGCGGTCGATAGTTGCTGGCAGGTGCTCCGGCAGAACTCTCAGGGCCTCCGCGGACTGGTTCAGGCATTCCTCCATTCTCTGAGTGGCCCTCACTGCAGCAAGACCGGCAGCATATTCTATACGCTCAACACCATCCTGGATGCGCTCAGTCTTGAGGATCTTTATGGGCCCCACAAGACCTGTGCTGGTGCAGTGGGTACCTCCGCAGGCCTCCACGTCATCAGCTACCTTGAGCACACGTATCCTGTTTCCCGGGGGAACTCCTCCCTGGTACAGCTTAAAGCCGTACTTCTTCTCCGCTTCTATCCTGTCAAGCCACTCGGCCGTAACACGCTGGTTCTCCATTACAGTACGGTTTGCTATGAGCTCTATGCGATTCAGCTCTTCAGGGATGATGCGTTTGTAATGGGATATGTCCAGGCGGGCACGGTCAGTGCTCTTCTGCGCACCTGCCTGCCAGACATGATCACCAAGTACCTTTCTTGCAGCATCGTTGACGATGTGTGTCGCAGTGTGATGGCAGGCGTGGGCCATCCTCCTTTCCTCGTCCACTTTACCGACAACCAGATCGCCTTTGCGCAGGTGGAGTTCATCCTCTAGCTTGTCGATGATGTGCACGATCACGCCATTGACCACCTGCACATCGATGACTTTCAGGACATTGTCGTACACCGTTATGGTCCCGTGGTCCGCAGGCTGCCCGCCGCCCTCGGGATAGAAGAGCGTGCTGTCAAGCACAAGGTGGTTGTCGAAAACATCAAGCACCACAGCTTCGAACTTCATCCTGGTGGGTTCGTCGTAGAATAGGCGCTTCGTCTTTGGCAGCTTCTCCACGCGCTCCATGTACGGGAACACCTTCTCTTCCTTTGCCTCTGCCTTGCTGTGGCCCTCTGCCACAAGTGAGTAGAAGTTATCAGGGAGCTCTACCTCGACACCCATCCCGGAAGCAGCTTCCCTGGATATCTCAGGAGGGATTCCGTGGCTGTCGTACATCTCGATGAGTGTTGCCAGAGGTATCTTCTCGCCGGTTGACTTGTAGTGCTTGGCGGATTTCTGGATCATGCGCCTGCCGCGCTCAAGTGTCTCGTCGAACTTCTTTTCCTCATGGGCAAGGATATCTTCGATGACATCGAACTTCTCGGAGAACTCAGGATATTCAGGCAGGTTCCTGATGTGCATGTTCACGATATCGGCCAGCGAGGCGTCGATGTCCATATCCTTCATCATCCTGAGGGTCCTGCGCAGCACAAGACGGGCAAGGTAGCCTGCTTTCACGTTTGACGGGATCACGCCGTCAGCAAGCATGAATGTCAGGCAGCGGGTGTGGTCGGTGATAGCGTAAACGTTCTCCACCGGCTCCATGATGGCAGAGAGCTTCTCTACGGAAGTCCCGATGCTGGATGCCACCTGCTTGCGTAGCTGAAGCAGGTTTGCCTTCTCGCTCACGTCCATGAGCCCTGCAAGGCGTGCATTCTGGGCAAGGATATTGGCATACTCTGGATCATCGATCTCATGCTCAAGGCCTGCAAGCTGCATTAGCTCGCTCACGATTCCCGGGAAGACTGCATCGTATATAGTGGGCGAACCCTTGGAAGCCCATACAAAGCGCTCAAGGCCGTATCCCGTGTCCACTATATAGTTGTCCATCTTACGGTAGGTCTCGCCCTTGATAGGGATGGTCCCGTCCTTTGATTGCTGGAGATCCATGAACACCAGTGTGGCGACCTCAAGGCCGCCTATGAGCGCCTCTACGCAGGGACCGGCATTCCCGCCTCCTGCCCAGGGCTCTTCCTTGTAGGTGACTGCAAGAGGGTCAACTCCCAGTGAGTTGAACAGCTCGTCGCACAGTCCCATTGTCCTTTCCTTCCAGTAGATCTCCTCCCCCTTTTTATTGAAGGCGTGATGAGCCATCATCTCAAAGGTCGTGAGGTGGCGGCCGCTCCTTCCCACTGCATCAAGGTCCGAGAGACGTATGCATGGCTGGGATATGGTCAGGGGATTGGCCGGAGGCGGAACCTGGCCCGATGTGACGAAGGGCTGGAAGTCTGCGATGGATGCAATGGTAAGATAGATGTCGTCCCTCCACCTGGCAACTACAGGATACCTCTCAAGTCTTGTGTGGCCACGATCCTCGAAGAACTTGAGGTAATATTCCCTCATCCCGGCAAGATCGAACTTCCTGTTAAAGACAGGGCTGCCTATGAAGGAATAGGGGTCACACGGGGCATCCCCGCATGTGTTCCTTTCAGGATCCCTTGTCCAGTAGAACTTTCCGCATTTTGAACATTGCTTACGGACAAAACCGTTTTCGGAAAAAAAATCAAGTTGATACTCATCCTCAAGCATAATTACTCCAACTTAGATGATTGTTTAATGAAATTAATTCTTCCAAGTACAACCTAATGATTAAAAACATTTCTTATCAGCAGATTCGGGAGGAATAATAAGAGCACTTATATAAATATACATCCCTTCCTGAGCACCTGACTATCGTATCTATTGCAGAAACTGATCTTAATTAATAGTTTTATGAACATGACATGCCAGATAAAAGTACATAAGTCGAAAATCGAGGACATTACCTATAAATGCATGGTCAGGAAATTGCATAAGTGGTGATGACCTAATGGAATCAATGCGGTACATGTCTTTAATCTTTAGAGGATTGGTCGAAGAGTACAACAACTTCGGAGTAAGGCCTTCTGTATTCATGGACGCGGGCGGTAACCTGCAGGTATATCTTTGCGATCCCATCATTGAAGAGAACAAGGACTATGGTATCGATGTTGAATCCGACTACGATGTCAATGGCGCACAGTTCAGTGAGCCATACACCGCATTAATGGCCGTCCCGACTGTTTCTGCCGAGTCTGAGATCAATCTGGAGTTCAAGCGCAGATCACTCAATAAGAGCATCTGAGAACAGTTGATAATACTAACCTGCAAGCCGGGTTTGAAAACGGACGAGAGATAATGGATTATAAAAAGCTCCTTAAAGTCCTGAAGAACTCAAAACAGGTCTACAGGGAAGACTATGTAAAAAAGATCTTCAGGAGTGCCCATTACGATGTCGGGTTGTTCGAAACTCAACTCAATGAGTTCAACCTTACTCTCAAGGCAAGTGACTCCGCAACCGCCAGACAGTACATGGAAAGGACGATCGCTGCCCAGGTGCTGGACGACGCTTCAATACTCCTGGAGATCGTAAAAGATAACAAGTGCCTCAGCGAGGAGCAGAACGCGGCAATCTGCGACATAATAAGCAAGCTCGACGCAATGAGCGAGGACATTGAGGTCATTGAGAAGGTAAAAGCCCTTGCAGACCTTCCTGAAGGCTCTGATGCCTGTCTCAAATCAAAGGATAAGAAGAGGGTCTTCGCCAACGTATGACAGCGAAAGCTTCCCGTTGTCCTTACTTCCCTGTTTTTAGCCATTAGTTTTAATATACATATCAGCAAAGGTATGCTCATGTCCAGTAAGATTCTGCTGACCAATGATGACGGAGTATACTCCGCAGGAATAAGGGCTGCCTACAGGAGCGTGGCAGATCTCGGAGATGTTACCGTGGCTGCACCCATGATGCAGCAGAGCGGGGTAGGCCGCTCCATATCCATTTTTGAGCCGCTCAGGGTCACCAAGACAAAGGTGGACGGCATTGAGGTCAATGCGGTAGGCGGCACTCCCACCGATTCCGTAATAATCGGCATGTTCACGATCATGAAGCAAAAGCCGGACCTCATCCTGTCAGGCTTTAACATCGGAGAGAATATCAGCACCGACACAGTGACCACCTCAGGCACTATAGGCGCGGCGCTTGAGGGGGCCAGTCACGGCATACCTGCCATTGCAGCTTCGGTCCAGGTAAAGGAGGAGGGGCTGAAGTTCGATGACAACCGGGACTATGAACACGACTTTGAGGTTGCCATCAAGGTGGTGAACAGGATAGCGCGCAATGTGCTCAGATATGGCCTTCCTGAAAAAGTAGACCTGCTTAACGTGAACATACCATACACTGTTGAGACAGATACCGAGGTAGAGATCACCCGGCTTGCCAGGAAGCTGTTCAGGACCGAAGTGGAAGAAAGGCACGACCCCAGAGGCAGGCCATATTACTGGATAGCCGGCGACCTTTCCATGGTTGACGAGGAGGGCACGGATGTCAATGCGCTGGTGCAGAAAGGACACATATCCGTTACGCCGCTATCACTGGATTCCACATCACCCATAGATCTCTCGGATATCGAGCGCCTTATCTAGGCTGATATTTTGAAGTGACAAGAACAACAGGGTACGCAGGCCGGATTCACTTCTTAACTGTTATCCGGATCTCCCTGCAATCGTCCTCAACACCCCGGAGGGTGCCCGCAGCACCCGCTACAGTACTTCCCAGGAATTCCTGGACAAAGCGGTTGATCTCGATCACTTTCCCGTCGACTATCAGTTCTACTTCCATTTTTATCACTCCAGGCTGCATCTTTCATGCCCGTAGAAGGGCACTCTCCTGCTCACTGCAAGCCGGAACAGATCGGGGAGTTCCCCGGGGCTTGCATGGGAGACATCCACAAGATCATCGTTAACAAGCAAACATGGCTTGAGCTTACCGTCCGCAGTTACACGCAGGCGGTTGCAGTTTGCACAGAATTCGGTATTATCGACCGGGCGGACGAACTCGACCTCCGCACCATTGATGATGTATTTCTTCCGGTGGTGCATGGTGCGTGTGCTTACATCGGTGGCATGGTGCAATAGTTCTTCCTCCACCTTATCCGCATCCACATGATAAGGGGCTGCATCGCGGAAGTTCATGAGCTCGATGAGCTGCAGTATCACATCGCCCTTATATCTTTTTGTGAACGCGAGCATTTTCTCGATCTCTGCCTCGTTAATATCCTTCAAAAGCACCATATTGATCTTTACAGGCGTGAGGCCCACCCTTACAGCCTCATCAATACCTTCGAGGACAGAGGGGAGAATATCACGCTTGCATCGGGTTATCATCCTGAACTTGCCCGGATCCAGCGTGTCCAGGCTCACATTGATCCTGTCCAGCCCTGCTTCCTTCAGGGAGCTTGCCCTTCCCTTGAGCAATGTCGCATTGGTGGTCAGGGACACATCCCTCAGCGGAGGCAGCGATGAGAGTATCTCCTCGAGATCCTGTCTTATAAGAGGCTCTCCTCCGGATATCTTGAGCCGGTCCACACCAAAATCTGCTGCCGCCTTCACGATATTGACAATGGTCTCCACCGACATCTCCCCGGTGCTTCCATGGTCTCCTTCATTATGGCAATAGATGCAGTTAAGGTTACACCTGTTAGTAATGGACATCCGCAGACTTCTTACCGTGCGCCCGAATGGATCGGTAAGTGTCCTGTGCGACCCGGAGGAATTCATAGTAGGTAGATAGACATTCTTTATTTAACCATTTTGAATGACTGCAGGAATAATACATATATACGTATTTGACGAACTACCCTGCATGACAAAAGCTGTACTGCTCGCCGGGACACATAGCGGCGTTGGGAAGACGACGGTGTCCATGGGAATAATGGCGGCCCTCAAAAAGAGACAGATGGATGTACAACCATATAAGGTAGGGCCCGATTACATAGACCCCACCTACCATACCGCCATATGCGGCAAGCCATCAAGGAACCTGGACACCTTCATGATGCAGGTGGAAGGGGTCAGGCGCACATTCTCCGGACATGCCGGGGACAACGACATCAATGTGATCGAAGGTGTCATGGGACTTTTTGACGGCATGGACTCCACGGAGATAGCCAGTTCCGCGCATGTGGCCAAGACTCTCGAAGTGCCTGTCATCCTTGTTGTTAACGTCCACGGCATGTCACGCAGTGCTGCCGCCCTTGTCAAGGGATTCTCGGAGTTTGACAGGGATGTCAATATCGCAGGAGTCATCCTTAACAGGGTAGGCAGCCCCAGGCATGCAAAAATGATCATGGACTGCATTCCCGACATACCTGTCGTGGGCACCCTCCCACGCAATCAGGATATCAGCGTGCCTTCGCGCCACCTGGGACTATACATGGCACACGAGCAGGATTTTGACACGACAAAACTTGCAGAGTTCATAGAACAGAACATCGACCTTGACGCTATCATTTCCATTGCGCAGAGCGCACCCGACATAGAAGCCATGCCACGGGAAGAGCTGCCTGCAGCGGATGTGAGGATAGGCGTGGCTATGGACAGTGCATTCTGTTTCTACTACCAGGAAATGTTCGATTCATTCAGGGAGGCAGGCGCAGAGATCGTGCCCTTCAGTCCCATCAAGGGGGAAGTTCCCGAAGTTGACGGCATGTATTTTGGCGGCGGTTATCCGGAACTACACCTGGAAGAGCTTGAAAACTCAAGAACTACAAAGGTCCTTAAGGACATTTCAGCGGACGGCATGCCCATTTATGGGGAATGCGGCGGACTCCAGTACCTCTCCACATCGTATGAAGTGGAAGGACGGATCTACAGGACCGCAGACCTTTTCCCGGCTGAGACTGTCATGACAAAGAAACTACAGGCCCTGGGTTATACAGAAGGGATCGCAAAAGGGGACTTTATCAAGGGGACTATAAGAGGCCACGAGTTCCACTACTCTGTCACCAGCTGTGCCAGCGATGCAAAACTGGCCTACGAGATGAAAAGAGGCAAGGGCATCAGGGACGGAAAAGACGGCATCACCGAACATAACTCACTTGCAAGCTACACGCATGCGCATCCGGCTGCTTTCCCTGTGAAGGCCTTTGTGGACAAGTGCAGGGAATACAAGCGCCGATAGTCCGAATCATGACTTACTAAGGGCTAATTGCGGGCAGCATCGGGAAGTGCCTCAGTCCCTTCCGAAGACTGCTCTTCTTTTTCTTTGACCGCGTCCCTGTTCCTGAACCACATCTTACGGCGATAGTAGTTCAGAGGATGGCTTATCCTCTTACAGGTCTCATCGGGTGCGTAGCAGTTGCCGTAGGTCTGCATGGTTGCACAGGAAGGGGGCTTATAACTGGTGCCTGATGAGCCTGCTATATGCTCCACCTGGTATCTGGCTTTCTCAGCGTCAAAATCCGGGGATGATGTGAAAAGATTCATGATATCATCCACTGACATGCCAATCCCGAGCATAAAGGAGGTCATTGCAAATCTCATGGAGTGTGCGAGGTTGACACCTGCTTGGGATTGTGATATGGCACGGGTGATGCAGGGCGGGAAAAGGCCGGCTTCAACGGTCTGGAACTCAGAGCCCTCAAAACGGCTCTTGCGCTCGTTCAGGGCATCCATGATATCTGCTATATATGGCCGGCATGACTCGCATACACCCTCAGGCACCTGCATGGGAAGAGTGCTTTCTATCCTGTGCCTGATACCTTCCTGCAGGAGGCGGGCAAACTCCTCCCTGGATACGGTCACATAGCCGTGGTCAAGCTTTCGGTTCACAAGCTTCCATTCCATAGCCTTGAGGGAACTGGCAAGCCTGATGTAGTCTGTGAAGTGGATCCTGACCACCGAATCCTTTACTTCGGCATGGATGCTGAAATCAAGGGAGAACTCACCGAGAAAGGCAGCGCCCATGGTCCTGAGGGACCTGTAGGATGCCACCGCCTCGGCCAGTGAGTAGCGCCTTGTGAGAAAAGGATCGTCTATGCATGAGACCAGGATCCTGGAGAAAGGATAGGACAGGAGTTCGATGAGCAGTTTCCTCTCATCGGAGTTGGACAGCACAGGTTTGAGGATTTCCCCTGCGATCGATTGCAGTACGCGCTCCTTGCCGCGCGCCCTCGCTGAGTCCATTGCACGGGAGGATATAAGGCTGTCAAGGGAAAAATCAAGGCTTGCCACATATCTGGCAGCCTCTGTAGTATACGGATATAATGCAAAGTCCTTGTTATCCATAGGCCTTAATCTGATTCAATGCGTGGTGCCAGCAAATATCCGATCCTGCCTGTGCCGTTTGCTATAGTGAAGCCTATCTTTACAGGGAAATCCTTGCCCAGCTCTACAGTGACCTCATTGGACCTGGAAGCGGGCTTAACTATGTCGGAGAGATAATCCAGCGAGAATAATGAGCGAGCATCCCCTGCCTTGAGGTCGATGAGCTGGTCACGGGTTATATCCAGCCTCACACGGTCAGTGTCTCCCTCGGCTTCCATATAGAAGGTGTCATCCTCAATACCCAGCAACATGTGGTCGCTTATCTTCTCGGCGGCTTTAACAGCCTTGAGAAGGTCCTTGCCGTTAAGGACGACCTCTGCGGGAAGTTCAAGCTGCGGGATCCTTGGCTCTGCCCTGATAGTTGAAGGATCGAGCAGTGCCAGAGTATAGGAGAGGCCCCCTATATGAAGGGACATCTTCTGGGACATCTCGTCAAGTTCCATGCTGAGCTTGTCCTCCTTGCCGGCAACACCGAAGATATCGTTGATCTTGGAGAGGTCCAGGCCTATCTCACAGTCATCGGCGCTGTATTCGTCAAATGCGTCGGAGCCTAGCTCGAAGCTGACCATTGCCACGTTGGCAGGATCAACGGCCCTGACGGTAATGCCTTCAGGAGATATTCTGAACCTTGCCTCATCGACAAGAACGGAAAGCGTCTCTATGGAAGTCTTTAAGATATCTGCATCGATTGTTGCCTTGAACATCTGGATTCTCCGCTAAATAAATTGGATTTCTAGGTCATTATATCCATTAACTAATAAAAGCTTTGTTTTTATAAACAGAAAGCCTGTAAAGACCTTCAGATACAAGCTATTTTATCACGTGGTTATTATACACTGTTATAGATATTAGTGATATATTAATCATACTCACGCCAGGTGGCACCACATTTTGTGCACTTGAAGAAACGGGTTTCCGATTCATCTGCCGACCTGAGCTGGCGAAGCCACCAGTATGCTACATTATGACCGCACTCCTCACATCTTACTGACGTGGTGGGCAGGCCCTGGTCCGTGTTGCCTTCAAGCACCGTGACCTCTCTGTCTGAACGTGCTGCCTTTGACAGCAGTGATTCCTGGCCAGCATCTTTCTCTTTCACATATCCGCATTTTGCATTCCTGCACTTGAACGCACCTTTTACAGGAACCATCATAGTCTTACATTTTGGACAGAATTCCATTGATATCACCTCTTGCCTGCTCTAGTATCATATTATGATCAAAAGCCATTTCAGGCAAATCATTAACGTCGAACAGGAACACATCCTTTGCATCAGAGCCGGCCTCCAGGGTTCCGTGGCCCTGTGAAAGATAGCATATACTTACCGTATGTCCCCTCGGATCGCGCAGAGGGTCAGAATATACCCCAAGTAACTTAACTATTTCTATTGAGAGGCCGGTTTCCTCCCGTGCCTCGCGGACCACTGCGCTTTCCACAGTTTCACCTATGTCCACAAAACCACCTGGCAAAGCGAACTTTCCCTCAAAAGGCGGGTTTTTGCGTTGAACCAGAACGATCCTGCCATCGTAAATAATAACAGCATCCACTGTCAGTTTTGGAGTATCTGCACACATACGAACAAAAGATTAATACGCTACATTTCATATATACAGGCATACCTATTAAAGGTGCTTGTAAATGATAGAAAATGTACTATGGGTTGCGGTGGCGTTCATGTTAGCCTGCTCACTGCTATCCAAAAAAAGAAGAATACGTAAATTGCTTGGAGCTATAGGATGGGGATTCTTTTCCATACACTGGTTCTATCAGCCAATGCACTTTATCGAAATAGGGGACTATGTCAATGTAGTGCTGGTCATCTTAGTGGGCATCATTTGCCTGTTGCTGGCCTATAATATGTTCAGGGAGTACAGGTCGTTAAGGCTTATAGGCGACGGGTCCGTTGATGTCACATCCATGGCCACCTCGGCAACAGCACTTGCCTCTTTGTTCTATTTCCCCTTCGCACAGATGGAGTTCCTCAATACGTGGATAATATCCCTTGTCACGGATAATGTGTTCTGGGTACTTCAGGTCCTGGGACATCCGGCGGAAATGGCTGCATGGAACAAGATATCTCTGAATGGATACAAGGTAGAGATAATACTTGCCTGCACGGCAATAGAGAGCATTGCACTGTTCATAGGCCTTATTGCTTCCGTGAATGCGCCACTGAAAAAGCTGGCAGCAGCATTTATGGTATCCGTACCTATAATATATGCTTTAAATATAATAAGAGATGTATTTGTGATTGTCGCATATGCCTACCAATGGTTCGGCCCAAACAGCTTTGAGATAGCACACCACACGATTGCAAAAGCAGGATCCGGCATCGCCCTTTTTGCCATAGCATACGTGGTCATGCGTATACTGCCCGAACTTGTCGACCTTATAGAAGGTATATGGTATATGGTGGCAGGATACGTTCACAGCATATATGAAAGAGTAACAGGGAACGATTAAATGCTTGCTAAAGGCTCTGCTCCATGGATTATGGCCCTTGTCGTCATCAGCACGCTTGCTGCCATTGCACACACAACCTTGTATCTGCCGTACATGGGCATGATCACAGTTCTAGGAATAGCAGGGTTGATCTTCTTCGTCTTTTTTTTCAGGGATCCCGAGAGAGAGGTTGAGCAGTCCTGCAGCAGTATGACAGCACCTGCTGACGGGAAAATTGTGGATATCAGGGGACGCAAGGTTTGTATCTTCATGAATGTCCACAACGTTCATGTCAACAGGGCACCCCTGACAGGCAAAGTGGTTGCTATAGAGTATAAGAAAGGAGGATACATCCCTGCATTTTTCAAGGATTCGGAGAGGAACGAGCGCAACCATATATTCATCGAGACTGAACATGGGATAGTAGAGGTCGTGCAGATAGCCGGGACCATAGCAAGAAGGATAGTCTCCTATGTACAGGTGGGAGACCACATGGTCAGAGGTGAAAGGCTGGGAATGATCCGCTTTGGCTCAAGGGTTGATGTGACAGTTCCCGATAACTTCGATATCCTCTGCAAGAAAGGAGATAAGGTTACTGCAGGCATGACTGTCATAGCCCGCAAGACCGACTTGAGCGATCACGAGATCGAAAGCAGCGATATCCTGGCTGCCCATGATGGTTTTGACATTCTGCGCATGAATAACGGCAGGTCACCACAGGTATAACAGCTAGCCCTAGAAAAAATGGAAGTGAACATAATAATACGGACTTTAAAAGTAGCTGATCTGGTAACACTGCTCAATTCCCTCTTAGGGTTACTGGCTGTGATACTTGTACAGAATGGTTTTACATACTTTGCACCCGTGCTTATACTGGCGGCCGCTGTCGCAGATGGTGCTGATGGTTACCTGTCAAGGCTTTTCTCCGGCAGCGAGATAGGTGCGAATCTGGATTCCCTTGCAGACGTCATCTCTTTCGGGCTTGCCCCTGTAGCAATAGTATATGCCGCAGCTGGCACAGAGGCATCATATCTTTTGCTTGCAGCACTTTGCTTTTACTTCTTCTGTGGCATTCTCAGGCTGGCAAGATTCAACACCGCCCACCAGGGACTTCCTTCCTTTAAAGGGCTTCCTATAACGGCAGGAGGGATCATTCTTTCCGCATACGTACTGGCAGGAGAGAGATATTTCCACAGCGGACTTATGATCCTGCTTTCATTTATTATCGGGCTGCTGATGATCAGCAAAGTGACATATATGAAGGCAAGGAAGCCCGTGCATGTAGGGCCAGTCGGCTTGCTCTTCACTATTACAGTGCTCTCTTACCCCATTAATACAGAATACACGCATACACTGGCGTCCCTGCTGATGGCAGTCATGATGATCTATGTGATCTCGCCGGTTTTCAGGAGAAACGGAGAAAGGAAGGTTGATGCCTGATGGAAAACATCACAGACAGGGACAATGCCCTTTTTGAGGCCGGTATCAAGCTTGGTGCACTCTATCATCAGTTCACGGGCTCGCCCATCAGCCTGAGAACCGCAGACAGCCTGGAGAGAGCAATACAGGATAGCATCTCAGTACAGCCTTTCGTAAAGAGCATCAGGGTCTCCATTGACAGGAGCATGGTCCGTTCAAAACTGAACAGCGAGTTCGGTTACTGCGAGCTTGAGGGCAGGATGCTGGACGTAAGGATCACCGTCAGTTACAATTCAGTGCTTGCGGACGTAAGACTTGCATATGATGCGGGATTGAACTATCCGCTAATGAAAATAGAGAAGGTTTACAGTTCAGAGAACTGAAACCTCTTTAAAGGCTGCAATAAGCTTTTCGTTCTGCTCAGGCGTACCCACTGTCACACGTATGAGAGAGTCGCCTGCATCCCTGAAAGACTTGCAGTCCCTGATAATTATTCCTTTTTTCAGCAGGGCCTCACTGACATCCCTGGATTTCAGTGGAGCAACGTCCACAAGCACGAAATTGGCCTGCGAGTCATATACCCGGAAAGGAATGTTCTTCAGAAGGAAGGCGCGCCCCTCGCGTGTGAACCTGATGCTTTCCTGCAGGTAGGCATCATCGGAGAGTGCAGCGACACCTGCTGCTATGGAAGGCACACTGATGTTAAAAGGGGTTGCTATCTTCATGTACTGGGACCTGAGCCAGGAAGGCATCAGGCCATAGCCCAGGCGCATGCCTGCAAGGCCAAAGGCTTTGGAGAGAGTCCTTCCAATGACGATATTGTCATATTCTTCCAGAAGACGGGACTGGTTACGGTCTGCAAATTCCACGTAGGCCTCGTCCACAAAGACCAGGCCCCGCGTGTGCTCAAGTATCCTGCGCAGGTCGGTTTCGCTCACAAGCCTTCCTGTAGGATTGTTAGGGGAACAGAGGAATATTATCTTGGTCCTTTCCGATTCTGCATTGATTATACCTTCGATATCGAAAGCATAGTCCTCAGCGGACCGCACAAAGACCGGGACCGCACCGTTCGCACGGGCCGCTATCTCATAGTATGAGAATGTGGGCAGAGGTATTATCACCTCGTCGCCGGGAGATATCAGCAGCCTCATGAGGTTGTCAAGCAGGCCGTCCATGCCAGGACCTGCTGCACAGATGTTCTCTGCCGGGATGCCGGTATAGACGGAAACTGCCTCCACCAGTTCCGAAGCATCGGCCGAGGGATAGATGTTCATAGCCTTTGTAGCTGCAGCGACAGCTGCGATGGCCCGGGGGGAAGGCCCCAGGACATTTTCATTTGAGCCCAGCTTTATAATGGAAGCAGGCTCAAGGCCGTACTTGCGGGCTATCTCCTCAATGGACTTGCCAGGGACATACTCGGCTATGCCGGCTATCTCCTTCTTTACCAGCTCAGGCCTGCTCAAGCACAGCCACCACCGAGTCGATCTGCTCTTTGGTTATTACCAGCGGAGGAGCGATACGCAATACCTTCTCGGAGGTGCAGTTGAGCAGCACGCCTTTCTTCATGGCAAAATCCACGATGTCGGCACACTTGCGGTCCAGCTCGACACCTATCATAAGCCCGCGGCCACGCACGTCTACAACGCCTTCCAGAGGAATCTTCTTCAGGCGGTTCATGAAGTAGTTGCCCATTTCGGTTGCATGCCCGAGAAGACCTTCCTTTTCAATGATATCGATTGAAGCGAGAGCTGCTGCACATGCAAGAGGATTGCCGCCAAAGGTAGCTGCGTGCTGGCCGCGCTCAAAGGAGATACCTTCACGGGCTGCTATGGCGCCCATGGGGAAACCGCCGGCCATTGCTTTTGCCATTGTCATTATGTCAGGCTCGACGCCGGAGTGCTCCTTACAGAACCACTTGCCGGTCCGGCCGAAGCCGGTCTGTACCTCGTCAAAGATGAGGAGGGTTCCTGTATCGTCACATATCTTACGGACTTCCTTGAGGTATGCATCGCTATGGATGTTTATCCCGCCCTCACCCTGGATAGGCTCCACGATAACCGCTGCGGTCTTGCCAGTGATAGCATCCGCAACCGCCTGTGCATCATTGCTGGGCACGAACTTCTCCTCCTGGACAAGCGGCTTGAAGGGCGCACGATACATTTCCTTGTACGTGAGCGATAGCGCGCCCATGGTACGCCCGTGGAATGCATGCTCGACCGCCACGAATTCGGTCTTCCCGGTCTTGGCGCGTGCAAGCTTCATTGCAGCCTCCACTGCTTCAGTCCCTGAGTTACAGAAGAACACGCGGGACATGCCTGTAAGCTGGACGAGCTTTTCGGCAAGTTCTGCCTGGGGAACGGTGTAATAGATGTTGGAAACGTGCATCAGCTTTTCTGCCTGCTTCTTTATCGCTTCCACCAGTTTGGGGTGGCTGTGCCCTACATTGTTCACTGCGATGCCCGCGACACAGTCAATGTATTCGTTGCCGTCGATATCACGGACCATACAGCCACTGCCGCTTTCCAGTACCAGGGGCTGCCGGCCATAGTTCTGCATCACGTACTTCGCATCTTTCCGGACCACGGTCTCGTGGGATGAGGATCGTGAGATTAAATGATCTGTCATGTAAACACCTTGTGCGCTATATAATGTACAAACTTATTTTAACTTATTTTAGATCTGCTTATGGATTGAATCCATAGATATAAACCTTATTCAACTGCAAACAAAACAAAGAAGGTAAAAGCCCTAAAAATAGGGCCTTCAGAGTATTCTTCTGTCCGGGACTCTTATAGCCACGTACAGATGATACAGGAAAAAGAGGACCAGTGCCTGGAAAGTAATGGACAGCACTCCGGTGAGCAGGTCATTGCCACTGGCTGACGCTACCGGACCACTGAGATCTATGAAGATTTCTGCAAGATAGAACATAAAACCCACTGTAAGCAATACGAACGCTCCTTTCAGTTTCCTGAAGGATACGTAGATCCTGGAACGGATCACGTCTGCATCTATCCTGACAAGCAAACTGGATATCATTAATGCCATCAGGAAAATGCACAACCGAAGTACAAGATCAAGAAAGTCTAGTAATTCACTGGAGCTCATAAACAGCCCTCAATATTCGTTTTAACCATAGTCCTAAACAGGTACATCCTATTAAATATTAAGTTGCATCAGTTCCTTTTCGCTGAGAACTTTATCTTCCTCTCGTTCGAACACAATACCACCTGAAGCACGCATCACGCCGTCCACACGGGCGCTTTCGTGGATCCTGATGGCCTGTGCATTGATCTCACCCAGCACGTGGGTCTTTTCATTTATGTACACATTGCCTCTTGAAACAATATTCCCATGGATTATGTTATTCTTACCCAATGCGATGTCCTGGATAGTGCGGATGCTGCCATAAAGGGTTGTATCGTTTGCCATTTCCAGGGAGGTCGCACGTATGTTACCAACAAGCCTGCAGCCACTCCCGATAAGTGCTTTTGAGGGCACCCTGATGGAGTCCATGGATATCCTGGAGCCATTCGGGATTATCATGCTGTTGATACTCACAGCCCCAACTTCATCATCGAACAGTTCGCTAAGGGCTTTTTCCACTTCCTCGTCCTTGCCAAGCCTTAACAGTTCACTGATGTAAAGATAAAGATAGACAATGACAGGAACAGGATTACGCACCACTATCCAGCCTTTGGCCTCAAAGCCTCCGTTTATCTTGACGTCGTTGCCGACATCGAGATCTCCCTTTACAACCAATTTGCCGTCTATGGTGACGAACTCACCGATGTAGGCATTAGTATCCGTTTTGATATTACCGCTGATATGGGACCATATATCGACCCTCACATCAAATCTGGATATAAGGTCTCCTGACACTTCCACCCTTTCGCCGAGTATGGCGGAGTTGGAGATTATACCGTACTTTATCTCGGAATGGTTGCCTATGATCACATCCCCTTCTACGACGATAGTATGTTCTTCCATCCGTGTCCTGTCAGGGATAACGAATGTCTTGAAAACTTCCCCTTCTGTACTCTCGCGTTCCGGAGACTGGCTTGCTTCTGTCGGGTTCATGGCTCTGGTGCATAATATAAGCTTTTGCTTATATTATTTTTCTCATATTTAATACGTTCAGATATATTAATACATACCTATGCCTGATCCCTGCCACGCCTGACATCAACAGCCATTCCCCTGTCAAGAACAAGGATCTCTTCAGGAGAGAGAAGCAGTTGGCCGGTTGCCAGCAGTTCATCGGAGCCGCTTACAACAATGACCTCATCGCCTGCCCGGAGCTCAGGATCTATTGAGGTCACGTGTTTTGCAAAGGTGGTCTTTCCCTGAGACACGAAAGGGACAGCATCTTCGCATACCACAACCCTCTTATGGGGTCCGGGGAGGAAATCATGCAGACTACGTGCACCCTCAATTCCAAGAGTGAACATTCCGTCGCTTGCACGCACTGTTGCAATGTGATCATTGCTATTGAAAACCTGCCTTACGCGCTTGGTCTTTGAAAGCCTGAAAGTGACACTGTCGGGGAAAAGGATGTCCCCACACCCCTTTCCAAACTGGAAGTCTGCCATTATGCGAACCCTGGCAAGATTTTTATCATTTGTCTGCATAGGAACTATAAATACGATATAAGTATTAAATTCATAGCGGTCCGTTCGGCAGAAAATGAAGGGCAAATCAAAAATAGTATATAAAGAATATCGAACAGATTTATATATAATAATGACCAATTATATCCTGAGGAAACGAGAAAACTGCTTGTAGCTGTATTCAAAGGTATAGTAACTGTAACCAAGCAAAACCATTCATCCCCTCAAACACTCTCGTTTCCTCATTGCTCATCTTCTGATCCTCTTTAGAATATCGTGGCTGAGGCGTGGCCCTATATTAGTTCTTTAGTTCCTGGCCTGCAGTTTAAAACAAAAGTAAGTAAGAAAGTAAGAGTAGAAGCCAAGACTGACTACCCGGTCAGAATTGTCTTCTTTACCAACCGTGTTTTCTCCGACCTATTTCGGGACCATTAACCTTTGATCACTCCCATAGGCAGAAGCTTTGCAACTTTTTTGGCTATCCCCAGATCGTGCACAACGTCCACCACCTCACTGCTGGACTTGTAGACCTCGGGAGCCTCTTCTGCAATAAGGGACGGCTGGGAGGCACGTACCTGGATACCCTTAAGGCTCAGTTCCTCACGGACCTGCTCTCCATGGAGCTCACTTTTTGCACTCTTGCGGCTCATCACGCGCCCTGCCCCATGGCATGCACTTCCAAAGCTGATTTCCATTGACTCTTTAGTACCGCACAGCACGTAGGACGCGGTCCCCATACTGCCGGGAATGATCACCGGCTGGCCTGTGACACGATAGTCATCGGGGAGGTCTGGATGTCCCGGTGAGAAGGCACGGGTAGCTCCCTTGCGATGTACATAAACCTCTGTCTTCTTCCCGTCCACTGTGTGTTCTTCAAGCTTGGCGATATTATGCGCCACATCATAGACCAGATGCATGCCCAGGTCGCCGAACTCCTCTGCAAATGTCTTCTCGAATACTTCGCGGGTCCAGTGCATAATCACATGCCTGTTCACCCATGCGTAGTTTGCGGCACACAGCATCGCCTTGAAGTAGTCCTGTGCCTCGGGAGACTGCGCCGGAGCACATGCAAGCTGTTTGTCGGGTAAGGCAATATTATATTTCCTTGAGGCTTGCGTCAGTACCTGCAGGTGGTCCGTGCATATCTGGTGACCGGCACCGCGTGATCCGCAGTGGATCATGAACGTGACCTGACCTTTATGGAGGCCAAAAACAGAGGCCAGCTCTTCGTCGTATATCTCATCCACATACTGCACTTCCAGGAAGTGGTTGCCGCTTCCCAGCGTCCCGAGCTGCGGTCTTCCCCTCTTGCGGGCCTTGGCACTTACTTTGGAGGGATCTGCGCCGGGTATCTTTCCTCCGCTTTCACAGTGGTCAAGATCTTCCTTCACGCCGTATCCCTTATCCACAGCCCACTGGACACCGTTAATGAAGATATCATCCAGTTCTGCATCGGATACCCTCAGGCGGCTCTTGGAACCCACCCCGGTGGGAATGGCCTCGAAGAGGTCATCAAGCAGCTGGGAGAGCTTCGGACGCACATCGTTCTCCAGAAGGTTGGTGCGTATAAGGCGAACTCCGCAGTTTATGTCAAAGCCCACTCCCCCGGGACTGATGATCCCATTCTCCTTGTCGAATGCAGCAACGCCGCCTATAGAGAAACCATATCCCAGGTGGGCATCCGGCATTGCCATAGAATATTTCTGTATGCCGGGCAGCATCGCGACATTCGCCACCTGGTCGATGGTCTCCTTTTCCAGGATGCCCAGCAGGTGCCCTGATACGAATATCCTCCCCGGAACGTGCATTCCAGCTTTGTATCCTATCGGCACCTCCCAGGTGTTATCATCTATTTTTATAAGTATATCAAATACTGAGATTTCAGTTTCCTCTGACATTGATCTTTCCTCTTGGTAAAAGTGTGTGATTTGAACTATATGCTGTAAACGTATGAACATGTTGATGATAGAGTGAATGGATAACAATCGCCTGCGTACCTAAAAGTGCAGGCCGCCGGCAGGGCCCTCCATGGAGACGAAGACAGAGAACACAATTGTCATGTGTCGACTGTTGCCTGTATCATCCAGCCTTCAGGCGTTCTCTCTATTCTCATGTCATTATATGTGGCCGCTTTGACCTCGGTGCCGAACCTGTGCCTGGAAAGATCGATCTCCTCTCCCAGGGCCCTTGCTACAAGCCTGAAGTTATCTTTATCCTGCTCAAGCCTGTCAACTGCAAATTTTGCAAAAGCAAGGCTCTCAACCTCAAAAACAAACAGTATTTCCGATAGCCAGTTGAACAGCAGGCCTTCAATATCCTCCGAGGTCAGCTCTATTTCATAGGAGGTTTCTGCCGAAACTGTTGAAGTGTCTATCATGACATTGAACATGGCATACGCTGCATTCTCAAAAGCTTCTTCGAGGGACTCTCCGTAAGCCCTGAATCTGGCATCCGCCGTGTGTTCCAGATATTCGTATCTCTTGTCCATTAGGGAAAGAACGCTCCTTACCGATTTGAACTGTATTGTTGCCGGTTCAATCCTTCTGGCCGGCATCCGATACAGGTGCATTGAGTTGCTTCCAGATGTAGAATATCCTCTGGAATGCAGTTATGTGGCTACCCACACCTATTACCAGTATGATCCAGCCAAGGATGGACAGGCCATGGACCGGGGCCGGATACAGGGCATACACCAGTGTGGCCAGCATTATAAGTATAAGGCGGTCAGCCCTTCCGATTATGCCGCCGTAGTATCTCCCCAGGTTAAGCGCCTGCGCCTGGGTTCCCAGGTAGCTTGTTATGAGGACACCCACGATAGTTATGACCCCTATCTGCCACTGTACGTGGCCTCCGAAGAAAATACCGCATATTATAAAAGAGTCTGCATAGCGGTCAATGACATGGTCCAGAAAGTCGCCCTTCGGGCTTGATACTCCCATGTAGCGCGCCATCACGCCGTCCATTGCATCGAGCAGGGAGTTGAGTGCTACCAGTGTGCCTGCGGCAAGTACCAGCAGTGGGCCTGACTCCGGATCACGACCGGAATAATAGAATAGCAGACCTGAGATAGCGGCAAACAGAAGTGACAGGATGGAAACCGAGTTAGGAGATAAGCCTGCGTCTGCTGCTGCTCTTGCCATTGGTTCAAGGTATTTGAGGGCAAGCGGTCTGAGGGCGTTAGAGGTCATGAATATTGTACCAAATGTCTTCTATTCCGATTTAATCCTTTCCAGAGTCAGGGAGTGACAGGAGCCTGAGTTTTGGTTGCCAGGTCGTACCAGTATCTGATCTTGCAGGAGTGCTCCACCTGGGTTGTGAGAACATACGCTTCGTCCAGCACACGCCCGATGGCGAAGGTCCCGTGGCTGTACAGGATGGCCGCCTTATGGGAAGCGAGCGCCTGGGACATGTTGGCGGCAAGCTCCTCCGAGCCGATGCCGCCCCTTACGATAGGGATATTGCCCAGGAAGTATTGCCCTTCACTGTCTGCCGGCCGGACAGAATCCTCATGCGCGAGCAGGGACATAACGACAGCAAAGGGACAGTGCGCATGCACAATGGCAAGGGCATGGGTATTCTTATAGATGGCCCTGTGCACGATAGTTTCGGAGGATGCTATGATATCCAGGGCGCAGGTGCCATCAAGCCTGACCTCGACCACACTATCCTCGCCTATCTCATCCAGGGCACTGCCGCTGCGTGTGATCACCATCCGGTTCCCTACCCTTACACTGATGTTCCCGAAGTGGGATTCCACTAGCCCGCTGTCCACAAGTTTTTTACCTATCCTGGATATCTCACGCCACATAGGACACCTCCGGTCCCGGATAACCATAAAATTTATCTGCTATCATGCTATGTAAGGGAGTGCATCGCATAAATAAGTGCGGAGCACATTTCTGACAGAATGCCTCGGTGGCTCAGCCCGGCAGAGCGAGTGACTTGTAATCACTAGGCCGCGTGTTCAAATCACGCCCGGGGCTTCTAATCCTTTATTAATTGTACGCTATGGCTCAACTCGTTCTGATATAAGTAAACGGACTAAGTACAACAAGCAAATCAAGCACAACAGAAGAGTCAGGACAATCTCAAACCAGGTTTCAGTTCAAGGATGATTATAATGCCTTTACCTGAGAAAAAACAATTGCAAAATATCAGACAGGCACGGACCAGCCAAAGCGGTCCTGCATGCCTGCCTTTTGTAAATACTTTAGAATAGAGGTATTACATCAATTCTAATATCTTGCCGGTCTGTGCTTCTGGTAGCATTCCCTGCAGTATACAGGCCTGTCACCGGATGGCACGAAAGGAACCTCAGTTTCCTGTTTGCAGTCGGAGCAGGTTGCCTTGTGCATCTCTCTCGGACCGCTTGGCCTGAAACCACCGCTTCCGCCGCCTCTAAAGCCACCGCTGCCGCCCCTGTTTCCGCCTCTGCTGTTTCCGCCTCTGTCATTGAATCCCATATTTTTTGTCTCCTTATATATTGCATTTAGTTCGCTCAGCAGAGCCGAGATCGAGAATATTCGCATGATGGGGTTTACCCGGAATTATCCAGATATCTCATTATGATACGACTAACTCTAATTGTCCGAGTAATCTTTAAAAGAAGCAGATACAAATGTACTAACCCTTTATTGAATTCCTGAGCAATCGAACTATGATAGTCAAACAACCTCATACAATATAAAGCCGATGCTGCCAATCCTCCCCCGGACAAGAAATAAATAGCAGTAAAAAAACCCTTTTAAGGGAGAGGGAAATGACAGACATTTACAACGCTTTTATAATAGGAACAGGAGCTGCAGGGACCACTTTTGCATATAGGCGGAGGGACTCGGGAATGAAAGTAGGGATAGCTGACTGCCGGGAGTTAGGCGGGACCTGTGCCCTCCGGGGATGCGTTCCTAAAAAAGTGCTCACAGGTGTGGCCAGCATAGTTGACGCCCATAACATACGGCCTCGGAAGGGTGCCGGCCCTTGAGGAGCTGCAACTTGAAAAAGCTAATGTTGCACTGGAGATGGGCAATATCGCCCTTAACGAATACTTCCAGAGCGTCTCAAATCCAAGGGTCTATGCTGCAGGCGACTGCATACGCTCCGGACCTCTCCTTATCCCTGCAGTAAGTATGCAGGCAGATATCGCCGCAGGCAATATCATAGGCAGGAACAGGTACACTGCCGATTATAGTATGATACCGTCAGCCTTGTTCACTATCCCTCCTCTCGCGGGTGTCGGGACCTCAGAGAAAGAATCATCCTCCGGTCAGAAAGTGCTTTTCCACGATATGGAACAATGATTCTTTACAAAGAGGATGAAACTCAGGAACACGGCATCCAAAGTCATCATAGATGAAGCTACTGACAGGATACTGGGAGCTCACATCCTCGCCCCTGAGGCGGAGGAACTCATAAATATATTTGCAGTCGCCATGAACTGCGGCGTGACTGCAACGCAGCTCAGGTCTACCGTGTTCGCATACCCAATCATATCATATGATCTGAAATATATCCTCAGGTAAGAGCAGGAAAATGTAGTCACTTTTATTTTAGCGTCATTTTTATCAAGCTGTTCTCAGCAGCATCTTTAAAAAAATTCATGATTTTTGTCAAATATGGGCAGTTACACATTCCTGATATTCTGTTGTTATGCATTAACTATTTATTTTGTTAGTACTCTACTACTGACTGCTTATGTCTGCAAAAACAATCTATAAAAAAATAGGGGAACTAATCGAGAAAAGCCCCAAGCTAATTGTTCTGTTAGCTATCGTCTTGATGTTCGTGTCTCTTTATGGTGCAGGCATGATCGAGCACAAGAGCGGTACCGATACGTTCGTGAAGAAGGATTCGGAGACCTACCAGAATTATGATCACCTGTACAAGCAGAACTTCGGCAGCGAAGTGATAGTCGTTCTGGTGGAATCGGACAAGGTGCTGGATGCAGAGGTACTCAGGGCCATTGATAACTTCGAACTGATCATTCAAAGGGACAAGGACGTTGAGAATACGATGAGCGTAGCAACGCTTATCAAAAGCGCAAGCTACTCTGCAACTGGACGTTCCGAGATACCCGGCGATGTCACCATAGATGCCCTCAGGAGCTATCTGCCGGAAGCATATGTCGAGCAGCTGATGCCTGATGAGCAGCATGCCATAATCATGATCCAGATGCCGGGAAACATCGACGAGACCAACAAGAAGAGGCTTCTGGCAGAGGTCGAGAGGACCCTGCGAGTGGTGGACTTCCCTGCAGGGACAACTGCCACTGCAACAGGTGAGCCTGCTTTCGTCATAGCAATGTCCGAGGAAATGAGCTCGAGCCTCACCAGCATGCTTGCTCTTGCCTTCATCCTGATGATATTCGCACTGCTCATGGTATTCCGCCATGTCAGGTGGTGCTTGCTTCCGATACCCGTAGTCGTTATAGGACTGATCTGGACCTTTGGGGCCATGGGATTCCTGAGCATCCCGATGACCATGGCATCCATGGCAGTATTCCCCATACTCATAGGGCTTGGCGCCGACTACGCCATTCAGTTCCACAACCGTGTGGAGGAAGAACTTGCGAAGGGGGAGTGTGTCGAAGAGGCCATCATCGACACGATCAAGCACACAGGCCCTGCAGTGGGAACTGCAGTGGCGGCAACCTCACTGGGATTTATTGCCCTTTTCATCTCACCGGTCCCGATGATACAGGACTTCGGAAAGATGAGCCTTGTAGGAGCCATACTGTGTTATCTTGTCTCCATGTTCGTACTCGTTCCCCTGCTGTATATCCTTGACAGGAGGGCTGTGAAGAAGAAATGCAATGGAGGAGACGATCCTGAAAAGCAGAAAAAGGAGGCAGGCTCATCCTTCGGGCAATTCCTTTCCAGGACATCCCTCCTGACTGCAAGACATCCTGCAGTCGTGATTGCACTTGCGGCTATCCTGGCAGTTGCAGGACTGTATTTTGACGAACATGTGGGAGTGCAGACCGATACCAAGGATTTCGTTCCGCAGGATATGGAAGCGCTGCAGGATCTGAACAAACTGAACAGGATAATGGGCGGCTCTGACCAGATCAATGTCATTATCAGAGCCGATGACATCCTGGACCCGGACCTGATACAGTGGATGGTCGATTTCGGGGAACTGGAAGAAGAAAGGCACTCCCATATCACAGGATCGAGCAGCATCGGTTCGCTGATCTATTCAGCCTATGGTTCGGTGCCTGCGGACAGGGATACCATTGTCTCAATTACCGATGGCATGTCCCCGATAGTGACTGACCGGTATATCGAAGGTAGTAACCTTGGTGTCCTCAACCTCAATCTCGAGAGCGAACTAACATCAACCCAGGTCGCAAGTACCATCTATAAGGTTGAGAACGACCTACAGTGGTACGCACCGCCTCCCGGAGTCACCGTGACCGTAACGGGGTCAAAGGTCACATCCACTTCTATCATAGGCGCCCTGACATCCGGAAGGACAGCCATGGGTTACCTGGGTATGGCTATAATCTTCATCGGTATGCTTGTCATCTACAGGGACTGGATGAAATCCCTGGCAACAATACTGCCTATAGTGATGGTAACCGGATGGCTTGGAGGTGTGATGTATCTTCTGGACATGAAATATAATCCTCTGACAGCCACCCTGGGCGCCCTTGCCATAGGAATAGGCGCCGAATTCACGATACTTATGCTGGAGCGCTATTTCGAGGAGCGTGAGAAAGGACTGGAGCCTTTTGATGCAATGGAGACGGCTGCCTCCAAGGTAGGACCTGCGATCCTTGCATCCGGCTTCACCGTGATCTTCGGCTTTTCAGCCCTCATCATCTCGTCGTTCCCGATGATACGCGATTTTGGAATAGTTACAGTAATAGCCGTGGCTTTCTCCCTGTTCAGCACGATCGTTGTCCTGCCACCCATAATGGTCAACCTGGACAGCTGGAGATCAGCCCGCAAGACATCAGAAAAACATCTAGAGAATAATAAGGTGAGTATATGATACCAATTAAAAATGTAAAGCTGCTTATGATCACGATACTCCTGCTAAGTTATATGCAGGTAGCATCTGCAGGAATAAACGAGGAGGTCGTCTCTGAAATTGCAAGTGATTACTACGATGTGTACGGAGCTCCCAACCTGAAGGCAAACCTTGCATGTGACAAGGTGTTCCAGAGAGGAGAGAGTGCCGTCCTTTACGTTAATGTAATGAACAACGGCCAGATCACGGGCTATGAAGCGGACCAGAAAGAGATAGATGATGACATCGCCCAGTACGGTGAGAGTCTTACCCGCAGTTTTATGTCCGCCGAACTTCTCTCGGACAGGGCCATCACGACAGCAGATTCCATGACCGCCACACTTTCACTGGTTGACCAGGACGCCCCCATAAAGATAAAGCTTGATACCCTGCTGCTGGGCTCACTGAGCACAGGCAAGTCCCTTGCATCACCTGCAGCCTTCCCCATCGAGATATATGACAATGCAAAAGCAGGCACATATACACTCCGGCTGGATATAGCCTACAGGCACCAGAGAGATTCGGCTGTCACCCCTCCCTACGGCGATACATACTACTGGTATGAGGACCTCAACCAGACCATGTACCTGCCGATAGTTATCGAGGAGGAACCATACTTCAAGGTGCTGCACACCGAATCAGACCTGCAGGCGGGCGACAGGGAAACGATCACTGTCACATATATGAACACAGGAGACCAGCTAGCCAGGGAATGTATTGCAAGGATAAGCGTAGTCGATCCATTCACCACAACAGATGACCAGGCCTATCTCGGGGACATGCGGCCAAGCGAGTCCAGAAATGCGACGTTCGTGGTAAATGTTGCAGCTGATGCAACCCCAAAGGAATACTCGATCAGCAGCGAGGTCAAATATAAGGACGTACACGACAAGAGTCAGTACTCTGATGCCCTCAAGGTGACTGCGGATGTCGGTCCGGCCACTCCCCTAGGAGAGAAGGTGAAGGACAACGCAACCACAATAACCGGGCTTATGTTAATGGTGGGCATTATAGGCACACCCGCTTACATGGTCTCAAAAAGGAAGAGAAACAATAAATAAATTAACGACAGCTAAACATGGTAATGAATGAACTGATAGAATCACTTCAACAGCTCGGCCTTACTTCCTACGAGGCGAAAGTGCTTATAGCACTCACACGGTATGGGAGCGGGACTGCAGCGGATATTCATGCGCTTTCCGGCATCCCGCGCTCTGCAGTGTACGGCGTGATCACCAAGCTGAAGGACAAAGGGATAATCGAGATACAGAATACAAAGCCCATGCGTTACAAATCGATTCCTCCCGAGAGAGTCATCAATATCCTGAAGGAGGACTATGAGAAGGCCATACTGTATTCCCGGGAGCAGCTTGAAGTGATCTATCATGCAATGTCGGAACAGACGGAAGAGGATGCGGTCTGGAACATCAGCGGTGTGAAGAACGTCAATGACAAGATCGTCCAGATGCTGGAATCGGCCAGAGAGGAGATCATATTTGCTTCCTCTTACCAGCCCCTTGACCGGGTGATCGGGGTATATCCTATAATGGAAGGCATAAAAGAGACGGTCCTCAAAAAGATCAGTGAGGGAGTGAGAATGAGGATGACAGGGCGAAGCAAGGACGTGGTAGCGGACATCACAAAGCAGTTTCCGGGCGTTGAAGCCAGGTCTTATGATGCAGAAAGTTCCCATCCCCTGAAAGGAGGAATACTTGTCATCGATGACAGGGAGATACTTGTCGTCACCATAAAGGACGACAGTGTCCCCCCGAGCCTGACGGCTACCTGGTACAACGGGAAAGAGCAGGTAGACATCTTTAAACATTTCATAGACGCAGAATGGGAAAACTCAAAGCCCATAGAGTACTGACAGGTTTATCATGAACAGCGGCACTGCAAGAAATAACATCAAGGTAGGGGCAAGCGTTGGGATTGTCCTGAAGCAGGATCAGGGAAGCGGGAAGATCACCCGTGGCATTGTGAAGAGGATCCTGACGAACTCATCCACCCACCCCCATGGGATAAAGGTGGAATTACAGGACGGAAGCGTTGGCAGGGTGAAGGAGATTTATTGAAGAACACATCCAGGGGGTTTTTATGATCATATGGCTTTTACCATTGCTTGCATAGCACACAAAGCTCTTCCTGCAGCTGCCACACCTGGATGTGGACTTATAAGTGGCTCCGAGATTGGCCGGAACCCGTGCATCCATTGAAACGCATACGATGTGCCGCCCTAAAGGTATGGTCGCAAGAATCCGGGCCCCTCATAATGGGAACAGTACATTTTCAATTTTCAAGTCAATATGCCACTTTTTTAGAAGAAAGGCAATATATCGGATCAAAACAATTGAAAAATAGGCCAAAAATCCCACTGCAGGCAAAAAATGCGGAACCAGGAAATCCTGTTATGGGTACCTGGATTTTGATATTTGCCCGCTTATGGGGGATTCAAATCTTAGATATGAATCTTAATATCTCTGTGGCTTGTGCTTCTGGTAGCATTCCCTGCAGTATACAGGTCTGTCAGGGGCAGGAACGAAAGGTACTTCGGTTTCCTGTTTGCAGTCGGAGCAAGTTGCCTTGTGCATCTCTCTTGGACCTGTTGATCTGAAACCACCGCTTCCGCCTCTGCTGTTGCCGCCTCTGTTATCGAATCTCATATTTCATTTCCTTTATATTGTCTAGTTCGTCCCGCTGTGAACGGGATCGAGAATTGCGCATGAAGAATCCAATCTGACTTTGATCAAATCTGGTTTTCGATACGGTTTACTCTTTACTGTCCAAGCAATTCACTAAAAGAAGCACATAAATAATGATAATTCTTTATTAAATCGTTGAGCAATCGAACTGATAGATAAATAGAGAACACCATCATATATAAGAGTATGTTACGGCTTATCTTATCAGTATTAAGTACAAGTTCTTTACCATGGAAAAAATAACTATCAGGGAAGCCGGATCCGCAGACGTCAATCAGATTATGCTGATAGAAGATGAATCCTTTCATGAGAACATCCGCGAGAGCAAGGCTGCTTTCCTGGAAAGGATAGCACACTTTCCGGAAGGCTTCCTGCTTCTTGAAATTAACAGCAAGGTGTGCGGATATATCTCCTCCGAGATATGGGATCATCCGGAGAATATTACTGAGGACAGCTTCGCCCTGAGCCACAGGATCAGCGAGGTGCACACCACTGCGGGAAAAGAGCTATACGTTTCTTCCGTAGGAATCCTTAAAAAACATCGTGGGAAAGGTTATGGGGACCTGCTGTTCACAGAACTGTCCGGAAGAGTGAGCAAAAGATATCCGATTTCCAGTATAATATTACTGGTCTCCGAGAGCTGGCCTGCTGCAAGGAAGATCTATGAGAGGAACGGCTTTGTGGAACTGCGCAGGATCCCCGGCTTTTTCAGTGAGGAAAAGAGATATAACGGGATAGTGATGCGTAAGCGGCTCTAGACAGGAGATGCATAGTGCATGCCTGCTGTCCGGGAAAGGAGTTATTATTCGGATGATATCAGTGGATGTTCTACTGCATGCCTTTAATCCTACCTGCTTATGCCATTGGCCGCAGTAATGTGGCCTTATATTTCCTGGTAGGTTCAAGAATGAATATTGCCTGAGAGCTGTAGTATTTTACATTTTCCTGCTTATTCTAGTTCCCAGTGTCAAAGAAGCGTATGATGTCAAATTATAAATATCTTGTAATATAATAATTTTGTGTATATACAGAATACGCTTTCCAGAAGTCAATTGTGGGAACGGGAACTTCCGGGTTAATCAGATCATGATAGATAAGCAGCATGAGAAATCCTTGTTACAGCAGTATGCCTTAGAGGATAATTACCTGAAACTTATGGAAGAATTACCCGTCGGGATACTTTCATGTGACAGGGAAGGAAATATAGTATATGTAAATAGATTCCTTCTTAACCTGATGGGGTCTCCTTCTGCCGAAAAATCAAAAAGCAGAATTAATATGCTGTCATCACCGGCAATAATCGAGTCAGGGATATCTGCACCCATAAGGAAAACTCTGGAAAATGGAACTATCAATACAATAGAGATCCCTTACTACTCCATATGGGGAAAATCCCTTTTCATGCATTTGAAGACAACGCCTCTGCACGACAGTACGGGAAACATTATAGGTTGCTGTTGCATCGTCGAGGACGCCACAAAAGTGATAGAGGCTAAAGAAGCGCTTGAAAGGAAGTTGCGTAAGGAAAAACTGATATCACATATCTCCAGCCGGCTGATAAATAGCACCTTGAATGAGATAGATGGTGAAATTAGAAAAGCCCTCGGGGAAGTAGCCCGGTTCCTGGATGCACACCATGCTGTCCTGTACTCTGACAGCAAAAGCCAGGACTGCATGACAAGGACCTATGGATGGAATACACAGAACATCGCTTCTTGCATGGGCATAGAGGAGACTGTCAAGAACAACAAATGGGCATCAGAACAATTCCACAGACGGGCCATCATCGATATACCGGACCTTGAAGAGTTCAATGATGAAGGGAAAGGGATCAAAGAAAGCCTCAGAAAAATGGATATTGCTTCAGTACTGGTGGTTCCCTTATATTATAAATCTACTTTCAAGGGCTTTCTTGAAATAAACACGGTCGGTGAAAAAAGGCAATGGAACGAATCTGGCATCTATCTGGTGAAGCTTGTAGGGGAAATGATAACAAGTCTTCTTGAGCGCAAGTATACAGAAAGCCGCCTCATAGGTAAAGAGGAGGATTACAGGAAACTTGTCACTTCAATAGACACCCTCATCTGGAGAACGGATATTGATGAGAAGTGGAATTATATCAACCCTCAAATCTCCGCGCCTGCTGACAAAGTACTCGGCCTGCCTGAAACAACCATCCATAGCTGGGACGACTATTTCGCCTGCATACATCCGGAGGACAAGGATGAGCTCTTTAATATAATACAATATACTGTTCTACACGCCGGAGTCACAAAGAACGTAGATTACCGGCTGGTGTGCGGCGATGGCAGTATCCAGTGGGTGAACTCCACAGGAACCGCCTATGTACTAGAAAACGGGAATGTACAACTGCTGGGCACCGCCCGCAACATTACAAAACAAAAACTTGCTGAAGAGGAACTTGCCAGGAGTGAGAAGAGATACAGGTCACTCGTAGAACAGTCAAGCGACGGGATTTTTATAAACAGGACAGATGGACAGATCGTTGAGGTCAACAGCAAGGCCTGCGAGATCATGGGGTATACAAAGGAGCAGCTTAAACAGATGTCGGTTGTAGACCTTCTGATACCGGAACTGAGACCGGAGGGGGAGAAGGTAATGGAACTGCTCAAGGTACAGAGCTTCATTCATGGGGAAACAAAGTACCTTACCGGAAAAGGCGATATCATCGATGTTGAGATCAATGCATCACTCCTTGACGGATATAGGGATATTACCCAGGCTGTTGTCAGGGACATTACAGAGAGAAAGAGAGCAGAAGAGGCCATGCTCCGGGCAAAGGTGGAGGCTGAGTCGGCAAACCGTATCAAGAGCGAGTTCCTTGCCAGCATGAGCCACGAACTGCGGACACCACTTAACTCCATAATAGGCTTCTCGGACATGCTTGCAGAAGGCTATGCGGGACCCCTGAGCGAAACACAGCAGAAATATACTAATTACATATCAACAAGCGGAAAGTACCTGCTGACGCTTATCAATAATATACTTGACATTGCGAAGATAGAGAGCGGAAAGATGGAACTGGAGCTGGAACCTTTCAACATGAATGAAGTGTTCGAGGATGCAGAGAAACTGACCGGTCACCTGGCCAGAAAGAAGAAAATTGAATTGCACGTCATCAAGCCTGAGAACATAGAACTGCTTGCAGACAAGATCAAGGTCAAGCAGATAATATACAATCTTCTGAGCAACGCCATCAAGTTCACTCCGGATAACGGCAGGGTGGCCCTTAGTGCAACTGCAAGCGGGAATAAAGTCCGGGTCTCCGTGACAGATACCGGAATAGGTATAGCTGAGAGTGACTTTGACAAACTGTTCATGCCTTTCAAACAGATAAACAGCCAGCTCTCGCGCCAGTATAGCGGCAGCGGTCTTGGACTGTCCATTGTGAAGGAGCTTGTGGAGCTGCATGGCGGCAATGTAACTGTTGAGAGCGAGCCGGGAAAAGGGAGCACTTTCAGTTTTACAATACCCTTCATCCCACCATAAAAAAGAGCGATGCACCGGCGGCTTATCCAGATAGCGTCTGCCTGTGGCTGAACAGATGGTCTTTTCCTTACATTCCTGCAAAGATTTATCAGCATTGATATGGTTAATCTGGAAAAAAAGCCATCCTTAAAAGCTAACCTGAGTGTAAATGCGTGAATGAAGATGCCCTCTGCTGAAGAAACAACTGGACAGGAAGTGCCACTCCTTGAAATGAGGAATGTGACAGTATCCAGAAATGACAGGAAGATACTGGATTCTGTCGGGATGTATATCCGCCAGGGAGAGAACATTGCAATTATAGGGCCCAACGGCTCAGGAAAATCATCCATTATAAAAGTGATCACAGGCGATTACCGTCCCCGTGCTGACAGCAGCGGCATGGTTTTCAGGATAATGGGCAAAGAAAGCTGGAACATCTTTGACCTCCGTGGTCTTCTTGGTATAGTATCAGGTGACCTCCAGTTAGATTACATGAGGGATATCAGCGGTATGGAGGTAGTCCTGTCAGGATTTTTCAGCAGTATCGGGATATATGCCAACCACAGGGTCAGACCTGAAATGGTTGCGACGGCCTATGAGGTGATGAAGTTCCTTGAGATACCTCACCTTTCCGGTAAACTGATATCGGAGATGTCCGCAGGCGAAGCAAGGAGAATACTCATCGGAAGGGCCCTGGTCCACGATCCGCAGATTCTCGTGCTGGATGAGCCCGCCAACAGCCTCGATATGAAAAGCCATCACCAGTTCCGTGAACTGACAAGGAAGGTGGCAGCGGCCGGCAAGAACATAGTCCTTGTGACACATGACCTTGGGGACATCATACCGGAGATAGACCGGGTAATACTGTTGAAGGATGGGAAGGTATTCGCAGAGGGGAAGAAGGAAGAGATCCTGAGCGAGGGCAAGCTGTCAGATCTGTTCGGCCTTCCTGTAAAAGTAAGCAGGATTAACGGCTATTATCATGCAATATACTGATTTTCAAATCCTGATGAAAGGACGGTTCCCTTTTTATCGGTGGCGTTAAAGATAATGATTTAAGGCACAATTCCCTTTATCTATCCATAATTGTAATACGGATGATAGTATGAGGGAATTTATCGAAAAACTCAAAAAGGCCGGTAAACTGGTCGAGATCTCACGTCCTGTCTCAAGGGTGTTCGAAGCTCCCAGGATAGCAAAACAGACACCTGCTCCTGTGCTCTTCCATAATGTCGACGGGAGCCGTGCTATTATGAATGTCCTTGGGTCCAGGGATGAACTTGCAGCGATGTTCGGTGTTGATAAGGACAGGATCATACAGAAGCTTTCCGAGGTCGACCCCGACGGAGAGGTCGTGCCGGTAAAGGACTCGCCCACAAAAGAAGTGGTAGAGACGGAAGTGGATCTCACGAAGCTTCCCATTATGACGCATTTTGAAAAGGATGCAGGACCCTACATTACCGCTGGTGTGGTTGTGACCGAGTACGGCGGAGTGATGAACGCTGCCATCCACAGGCTTCTGGTCGTGGACAGGACCAGACTTGCTGCAAGACTGGTGGCTCCCAGGCATACCTATGTAATGCACAGGAAGGCTGCTGAGAAGGGAGAGAAACTGCCTGTGGCAATAGTCATAGGCGCCGACCCGGCAGTCACATACGCTTCCACCACAAGGGTGCCTGCAGGAAAAGAATTCAACTATGCAGCCGCGCTCATGGGTAAGCCGCTGGAGGTGTTCGAGTGCAGCAACGGAATAAAGGTCCCGCATGCCGAGATAGTGCTCGAAGGGTACATCGACCCGAAAGAGCGCGTGGACGAGGGTCCATTTGTCGATATCACCGGCACTTACGATGTTGTCAGGAAAGAGCCCGTCATTCATATTACCAGGATACTGCACCGGAAGGACCCAATATATCACGGCATCCTTCCAGCGGGGCCTGAGCACCTGCTCATGATGGGAGTGCCCTACGAGCCCAGGATATTCAAGGCCGTGAGCGAAGTGACCACTGTGAAGAATGTAGTGCTCACCGAGGGCGGATGCTGCTACCTGCATGCTGTGGTCCAGATAGAGAAACAGACCGAGGGCGACGGTAAGAATGCCATCATGGCGGCATTTGCAAGCCACACCAGCCTCAAGCATGTGGTCGTGGTGGATGACGATATCGACATATTTGATATGAAGGATGTGGAGTTTGCCATTGCCACCAGGGTGAAGGGTGATATGGACATCATGATAGTACCCCACGTCAGGGGCAGTTCCCTTGATCCCAGGGGCGCGCCGGACGGAACGACCACAAAGGTCGGCATCGACGCAACAAAAGTACTGGCAGAGTCCGAGAGCTTCAAAAGGGCAAGAATGCCCCCTGAGTGATAGCGGCAGGTTCCCATGTATCTTACAAAGAAAGAAGAGAAGACCCTGGAAGGCGAGTACGGCGAAACCCTGCGCAAGGCCATAGAGATCCTTGTGGCCCTGGGGGACATTTACGGTGCGGACAGCCTGATACCCGTCAAGAGCGCCCAGATAGCAGGCGTGTCCTACAAGACAATAGGAGATGCCGGACTTGAATGGATATCCGACCTCAAAGGCAAGGCAAGGATACCTGCCATACTCAATCCTGCAGGCATGGACATGATGCGCTGGCAGGATATGGGTATTGAGCCGGAGTTTGCCGGAAAGCAGCAGGAGATCATCACGGCTTATGAGAACCTTGGCATCCGCACAAAGTGCACCTGCACTCCGTACTATCTGGAAGGCTTCGATGCAGGCTACGGCGATCACCTGGCATGGAGCGAGTCATCAGCCGTATGCTATGCCAATTCGGTGATAGGGGCGCGGACAAACAGAGAAGGCGGGCCTTCGGCACTCTCAGCCGCGCTTGTGGGCAAGACCGCAAACTATGGATATCACCTTGACGAGATGCGCGAACCTGTCATGGCAGTGACAGTGGATATTGACCTTTCCGGGGCTGATTACGGGGCACTGGGATATGTGGCAGGCAGGGTTATCGGGAACAGGGTGCCGATATTCTACCTGAAGGGGAAGCCTTCGGGTGACGAGTTAAAGTCCCTCGGCGCCGCGCTGGCTGCTTCCGGGGCGGTTGCACTGTATCATGTTGAAGGCGTTACACCCGAGGCGATCAGGTCGAAGTTTAAGAGACCTGACGAGAATCTGACCATTGAGAGAGAACAGATACTGGAAGTCTACGAATCCGAGACTGAATGCAAAGAAGAACAAGAAACGGACATAATCACCGTGGGATGTCCTCACTGTTCACCCGGGGAACTGAAGGATATCGCAAGGCTGCTTGCAGGCAAGAACGTCCGTAAGGAAATGTGGATATGCACCTCCAGGGAGGTGGCAGAAAGATATCCCGATCTTGTGAGGGATATTGAGAAGAGCGGGGCCAAGATAGTATGTGACACATGCATGGTGGTGTCCCCGGCCACTAATAACTATCGCTGCATGATGGTCAATTCCGGCAAGGCCCTTGCCTATGTGCCCAGCATGTGCGGTGTCGCCTCAAGATACGGCAGCATTGAACAGTGCGTAAGGGAGGCTGTACAGGATGAGAGTTAATTGCAGGAAGATCTCCAGGGGAATAGCGGAGGGACAGGTGCTCCTTACCTGCGAGTCCATATCCTTCCTTGGCAACGTGGACCCGAAGACCGGTGTGATCGTCGAGCCAAAGCACGAACTCTTCGGACAGTGCATCAAGGACAGGGTGCTGGTGTTCCCTCACGGGAAAGGGTCCACTGTAGGCTCGTATGTGCTGTACCAGCTGATAAAGAACAACGTTGCACCTGCAGCCATGATAAACTCCGAGTCCGAACCCATAGTGGCTGTCGGAGCCATTATATCAGGCATTCCCCTGGTTGACAGGATGGAGCAGGACCCCTTTAAGTTACTTAAGAACGGAGATACTGTCAGGGTTGACGGCACTAACGGTGTCGTAGAGACAATCGAATGAACATCAATAGTGGCATATGGACATCAATCTTCGCTGGAATAACAAGAATTCATATAGCTTAGCCGCACTTGCACCGCTTCTTCCCGGGGCTCACATAACTAAGTGCCCAAAAGACGGGATAATGGTCTACAGCTTTGCAAGCAGGCAGAAGCAGTCTGTTTTTGAGGAGGTCGCAGGTGCGGGCACGGATTCCGTGTTCATTGCAGGCGGTCCTCACCCTTCAGGCGCACCTGAGGAGACACTTCGTTTTTTTGACTATGCGGTAATTGGGGAAGGAGAAGAAACCCTTCCCGAGCTTATAGAGACTATAAATTCAGGCGGAGATGTTACTGGAGTTAAAGGCATCGCATATAAAAATGAGAGTGGAAAGGTCGTTCTCACTCTCCCCCGGGAGCCGGTGGACCTGAACCAATATCCTTGCTTCGATCCGGATATCGCCATGGCGCCGCTGGAGATCAGCAGGGGGTGTCCTTTCAGGTGCAAATATTGCCAGACCCCGCGTATCTTCGGAGGCAGGCTCAGGCACAGGAGCATTGACTCGATCCTGAAGTGGGCGAAGTACTACAATGACCTCAGATTCACCTCGTCCAACGCACTTGCCTATGGGAGTGACGGTATCCATCCCCGGTTTGACAAGGTGGAGAAACTGCTCTGCGAACTGCGCAGGATAGGGGACAGGAACATCTATTTTGGCACTTTCCCCTCCGAGGTCAGGCCGGAGTTCATTACCGAAGAATCCATCGGGCTTATCACAAGGTATTGCAGCAATACAAAGCTTAACCTGGGCGCACAGTCCGGCAGCGACGAAGTGCTGCGGGATATACAGAGAGGCCACACCGTAGAGGATACCTACCGCGGCATCGAGCTTTGTTTTGAGAGTGGCATCACCCCTGTGGTCGATTTCATAGTAGGTTTTCCCGGCGAGAGCGAGGATGACCAGGACAAAAGCCTGGACATGATAGAATGGATATGCAGAAAAGGAGGTAATATTCACGCCCACTACCTCACCTCATTGCCCGGGACACCCTATGAGCATGCCGTACCATCCCAGGTGAGCGAACGCTTCAGGCGCGTGCTCGGCAAACTGGCGCTGGGAGGTAAGGCTACGGGGTCATGGGGGAGGGAGGGATAATGCCGTTTCATTCCCTGGCCATGCGCTCCTCGAAACCGCCGTTACAGAAAACAAACACTTTTGCCTGCCCGCCTTTGTTAATTTTTCTCATTTCCCGGTCATAGACACTCTGGACATGCTTGAGACCGTGCTTCTGGAAATACTTCCTGGCCGCCTTAAAGAACTCCAGTTTCTGGTGCAGGAAAGCTTCCTCATATGACCTGACTTCCCTTGCGATCGCCTCACACTCCTCGTCGCTTATCTCGTTGTGATAGCACCCATGAAGGTCAAGGCCGCTTATCTGCCTCCACCCGACATTACCGTCCTCGTCGGCCTCCAGGTGCAACATGTAGGGATAAAGCCTGCATATGAGTGGGCGCTGTTCGTATATCCTGCATCGCTTCTCATTAAGGAAGATGCATGAGCCGTCGTCCTGTATCTTTAACGCGTAGCCGGAAACGTAAAAGTTCCCGTGCTGGTCACATAGCTCGTAATATGGTGCAGGCTCGATGACGCCAGGGTCTGTTTCCCTGATCACCTTCAGATCCTGTTCCAGCAGGAATACGTGATCATTGAACTCCCGGGTGCAGCAACGTGCGCAAAGGTCACACCGGAAGCCTACCTCCCTGATGATCGAAATGAGCTCCTCGTCTGGATACGCCTGCAGCAATCTCAGTTCCTCTGCTGCTAATTCCATCTGTACGTCTATTGATTTGCCTATGGTGACCAACTCCTGCGGGATATGCGGAACGCATACCTGCATAGATGCTCCGGCTTAAAAGCAATTGTGGTGTTCTGAAAACATAAGATTTTGATTCGGATCTGGAAATACCGTCTTCTTTTACATTTAGACTGATACTTTTCGCGATCTCTCCTGAGACATGGATGTTCGCGGGTGAACATGGATTTCAAAAATCACTGGTTTAGAAATCCATGCCATCTTAATCCGTGTAAATCGGTGTGAATCCATGTCTGAAAGATAAATCAGGAGGTACAACTCATTTTAATTCAAGGACAAAGACCTGAACGGGTTTTAAGTTACGGAGCCTGTCACCAAATTTGAGTTAGGGGCAGGAGCCGGTTTAATATCCTCTTCTCATCGATTATATATTCCCGTAAGGTTTAATAACAAGCATCACATCTAAGGGTAAACTTAGAACGAGAATAGACAGCCTTAATATTGATATGGCTGGTCCTGTTAGGCATCATTGCTTATCTTGTTTATCTCATAATCAAATTTCACAGAGGACTTATAATGGGTAAGACTGGCAGTATTGAATGGGTCAAGGTAAAAGGCCGCAAGGGTAGAACGATAAAAGTGCAGAAATCAAAAGAGATCAAGGCTCATCCGGGTCCGGCACAGAGGTACGCCTCAAACGGCACCAAGAGGAGATTCATGCAGAGATCTCCGAAAGCGCTTGTCAAGTGAGTTCAACTCACTCTTTTTTCCTACTTTTTTCAATTGACCCGATCATTCCCTGAGTGGGTTTGCTGTTCATTTTAGCTCAAGCAGCTGTTCCGGTACATTATCCGGGAGCACCGATACGATTATATAGAACAACATTCATTAGAAAACGTCAGGAATTAATAATCATTCCATAATTTCCAATAACAGGAGGATAGAAATAAATGGCAGGACAGATGGCTGGACAGCCGATTTTCATATTAAGAGAAGGAAGCCAGAGAACAAGAGGCAGAGAAGCTCAGAGCAACAACATCATGGCTGCAAAGGCAGTCGCTGAAGCTGTAAGGACAACACTTGGTCCCAAGGGTATGGACAAGATGCTTGTCGACAGCCTCGGAGATGTCGTCATCACCAATGACGGTGCAACCATTCTCAAAGAGATGGATATCGAGCACCCTGCAGCAAAGATGATCGTAGAGGTTGCAAAGACCCAGGACGCAGAGGTAGGGGACGGAACAACCACTGCAGCAGTCATTGCAGGAGAACTCCTCAAGAAAGCCGAGGAGCTTATCGACCAGGACATCCACCCCACCATCATTGCATCCGGGTACAGGCTCGCATCCGAGAAGGCCGGCGGTATTGTCAAGACACTGGCAAGGTCGGTCACAAAAGCAGACAGGAACGTTCTTATGAGCATTTCCGGCACTGCAATGACCGGCAAGGGTGCAGAGGCAAACAAAGACGTGCTTTCAAACATCGTCGTCTCAGCCATTACAAGCATTGTTGACGAGGACAACAAGGTCGACATGGACAACATCAAGATCGAGAAGAAGGTCGGTGCCCGCATAGAAGAGTCACAGCTCATCGAGGGCATGATCATCGACAAGGAACGTGTCCACACCAACATGCCAAAGAAAGTTGAGAACGCAAAGATCGCTCTCATCAACACTGCCATCGAGCTCAAGGATACAGAGGTCGATGCAGAGATATCCATTACATCCCCTGAACAGCTCCAGTCCTTCCTTGACCAGGAAGAGAAGATGATTAAGGACATGGTCGACAAGGTATCAAAGAGCGGTGCTAATGTGGTCTTCTGCCAGAAGGGTATCGACGACATGGCACAGCACTACCTTGCAAAGGCAGGCGTATTTGCAGTAAGGCGTGTCAAGAAGAGCGACATGCAGAAACTCTCCAAGGCGACCGGCGGCAAGCTCGTTACAAACCTTGATGAGATCACACAGGCAGACCTCGGTAACGCTGCACTCGTTGAGGAGAAGAAGATCGGCGGCGACGAGATGACCTTTGTCACTGGCTGTAAGAACCCCAAGGCAGTATCCATCCTCCTGCGCGGCGGCACAGAGCATGTGATCGACAACATCGAAAGGGCACTGAACGACGCCCTCAGAGTGGTCGGCGTTGCCATCGAGGACGAGAAGCTCGTAGCCGGCGGCGGCTCCCCTGAAGTAGAGGTCGCACTCAGGCTCCAGGAATTCGCATCAACCCTCAGTGGCAGAGAGCAGCTTGCTGTAAAGGCATTCGCAGAAGCCCTTGAGATAATCCCGAGGACCCTTGCAGAGAATGCAGGTCTTGACCCCATAGACATGCTCATGGAACTCCGTGCACACCACGAGAAGGGCCAGAAGACTGCAGGCCTTAACGTTTACGAGGGCAAGGTCATCGACATGTGGGAAGCCGGCGTAGTTGAGCCACTCAGGGTAAAGACCCAGGCGATCAACGCTGCTGCAGAATCCGCAGTCATGATCCTCAGGATCGACGATATCATCGCATCCAGACAGGGACCTGCAGGCCCATCCGGTGCTGACATGGTGCCAAACATGCCACCAGGCGGAATGCCCGGCATGGACATGTAAGTGTAAGGTAAGTGAAAACAATCTAAAGCGCAGATCATTCTGCGCTGCACCTTCTTTTTTAAGCGGCCCCAAAGAGCGGCATCAAAATACTCACTGATTGCAGTTTCGTTGTTCTGCAGGCAAAGACCCGCAGACAAGGATCACTCAAGACATTTCAGTATATCCTGCGGAGCGTATCTTGCCTTTATGACCCGCGTTCTGCCTCGCATGCCCTTCCCGGAGAAATCGGCATCAAGGAACTGGGAAGAGTTCATCTTCTCGATGATCTCGTAAAAGCGCGTATACCCAAGCCCGGTAAGTTCGTGGAAGGACTTGTAAAGGTCACCGGTCTGCAGGTCGCCGCCCTTTGCTATCAGGCCAAGCAGGGTCCTCTCATGCTCTGACAGGGAGCGGATGCTGCGGCAGAGATATATGAGGCGGGATGCATCATAGGCTTTTTCGACATCCTCGATGGAAATGGTACGGCTCGCCCTGCGCTCGGCATTCAGGCCTGAGCGCCTGAGAAGATCGATGCCCACCCTGAGATCGCCTGTGGTGCTTACATACTCCACTATACGCTCGCATACCTCATCAGGCACAACGTTCTGGAAGAAAGCGTGCTGTATCCTGTTCCTGATGATATCCCTTATCTCATCCGGCCCGTACCTGGGGAAGTTTATTTCCTCCGGCAAGAACACGGAACCTACCCTGGGATCGAAGTTGTAGGAAGTTCCCACGTCACTGATGATGGCAATGACAGAGACCTTTACCCCGGGATACTGTTCATGGGCCCTCAGCAGGGAATACATGACCTCATCAGCATGTCCTTCATGGAAAAGATAGTTAATATCATCAAGGGCAACTACCAGTATCTTATTGCTGTCCACAAGCTGCTTGAGCACCTTCTCAAAGAGCTTCCTGAAAGCAACACCGGATGTAGGCGGCTTGATATTGACAAGCTTCTCATATATCCGGGACACTACCGCAAAGCGGGTGGAATCTATCTGGCAGTTTATCTTGGCAAAGACCACGTTCTCTGTGTGCTCTTTCATCTCGTTGAACACTTTCTGGACAGCGGTGGTCTTCCCTGTTCCGGGAGGACCCCTGACAAGGCAGTTCACGGGCCTCATCCCCCGCATCGCAGGCCTGAGGCTGAACTTGAGGGCCTGCATCTGGGAGTCCCTGTGAGCAAAATACTCAGGAAGGTAGTCCAGTTCAAGAACCTCACCGTTCCTGAATATGGTCTCATCCCATAGCAGCATGTCCTTGGTCACTTGTAGCCCCTCTTTTGATGAAATAAGATGTATCAGTAAGATATGCTGGTATGTAAGCCAGCTTTGTAATTATATAAATATAACCTGCCCATAATAACTTTTTGCTTTCTCATCGCCAGCCACATGCCGGGAGTCCTCATGCAACGAATGCGGCTATGTTCAGGACGGTCTCAACGAGCTTATTGACCTCCTCCTGGGTGTTATATAATGCGAACGAAGCCCTGACGGTACCGTCCACCCCCAGGAAATCGATCCCCGGGATAGCGCAGTGGTAACCGCTGCGCACGCATATCTTCTTTGTCTGGTCAAGTATCATGGCAACATCATGCGCATTCATGCCCGTGACATTGAAAGGCACAACGGAGGACCTGTCAGTGGGACCGTAGACCTCAACTCCCTCTATTGCCGCAAGCCTGCGGGCAGCGTCCCTCGCAAGCATAAGCTCATGCTTCTCTATTTTCTTCACACCGATACCCTTCACATATTCCACTGCCCTTCCAAGCCCGATGACACCGGGCATGTTGGGAGTTCCGGCCTCGAACTTTGCAGGACTTGCCTCTATCTCATAACCGGAGTCAGACACCGCGCGTACCATTCCCCCGCCCAGGAACATCGGCTCTATCATATCCGGCTCCCGGATATAGAGGATACCGGTGCCCTGCGGTCCCAGAAGACCCTTATGTCCCGGGGCCACAAAGAAGTCGGGATCCAATGAACCAATATCCACAGGCATGTGGCCTGTGGACTGGGAACCATCCACCAGCACCCTCACATCTTCCCTGTGAGCTGCTTTAACAATCCTGCCGACATCCTGTACGGAACCAAAAACATTGGAGACCTGTGTGACAGCTATGAGGCGCGTCCTCCCGGTAATTGCAGAGCTGATATCCTCCGGATCAACAACACCTGTGATGTCAGGTCTGACGATGGTGAGATCCACTCCATGCTCCCTGAGCCGCATCCAGGGAAGAAGATTGGAATGGTGTTCCACAAGAGTGACAATGATGTGGTCGCCCTCTTCCCAGGGGAAGCCCCTTGCGACGGTATTTACGCTCTCGGTTGCATTCCCGGTGAAGATGGTCTTCTTCACATCTGCATTCAGGAAGTTTGCCACAGTCTCCCTGGCATCTTCATAATGATTGGTGGTCTCGCGGGCAAGCCTGTGAGCTCCTCTGCCATGATTGGCCGCATACCTGAAAAAGTACTCTTCCATTGCCCTGACCGCAGGTACAGGTGTCTGAGTGGTGGCTGCATTATCCAGGTAGATAACCTCTTTAAGTACCGGAAAGTCTTCCCTGATGGAATGAACATCGTACATAGGGCTTCCTACGTCAAGAAAATAAAAATAGTTTTGCAGGCTTACTTCGCCTGCAGGCCGCCTATCATGAAGCGGCAGAGATCCATATCCTCATCGCTGAGATTATCCGGTGAAACACCATCCACAACTGTATGGAACCTTTCCAGGAAGCACCCGACATTGTCAGATCTGGTCTTAGCTTTACTTTGGTCTCTCATGATTCCTCCTGTCTCTCGTTTTACTTATTTGACCAGATAAGCACTTCAAATATATATTTGATATTTTATACGCCTATCCGATGGAACTTTAAAATTAGCGAAGCTTATATATAAATATATCCCTGTGCAGACTGATGAAAGGAAAGAGCCTCCAGAATTCTGAGTGCATACATTGTCGTAAGAAATTAATACCTGCAGGAAACTCTGCCTAAACATGCCAGAGATAACAATAGACAGATCGCTCCGATACATCAAGGGCACACAACGGGTGCTCAGTGAGGAAGCCACCCTTGAAAATGCAAAGAGCAAACTTGAGAGGATAGGGGTTACCCGGGTTGCAGGCATAACGGACCTTGACAGGATAGGCATACCCGTGATCACAACTGTCAGGCCGAGTGCCGCAGAGGGAGCTATTTCCGTATATTCGGGAAAAGGGAGCAATGAGAACCAGGCACGTATATCCGCAATGATGGAGAGTTATGAAAGATGCCTTGCCGAGAGAAGCGGCCTGAACAAGGACATAGAGGAAGACATCTCTTCTCCTTACTTCATTGATACATTCGAGGGAGCTTCTGCCAGGGGCGCTGCAGTCGATCCAGTATCCCTTCTTCTGTCCGAAGCCTACACCCCGGAGCACCTGGTGGAATGGACGACCGGATGGGACCTCCTCAGAAACGAAGAGGTCGCTGTCCCTGCAAATGCGGTCTTCCATCCATATAACGCACCCGGAAGAGCTGCAAAACTGTTCAGGTCCAATACCAACGGCCTTGCTGCGGGCAACACGCCCGAAGAAGCGATCCTCCATGGCCTGCTGGAAGTGATCGAGAGGGACGCCCTGAGTATTGCCGAGTATAACCGGTCCCCCGGCAAAGAGATCATACTTACACCGGAAGACGGGGAAAACTATGAACTGCTGCGCAGGTTCCGGGACAATGAAGTCGATGTCAGGCTATGGTTACTGCCCCACGACACCCGGGTCACCACTGTTGTTGCAGCCACTGATGACATAAAGCTCAGGGATGCTGCGCTGCTTGTTATGGGAGCGGGGGCCCACCTTAAGCCGGAAATTGCAGTGAAAAGAGCACTGACGGAAGCAGCCCAGTCCAGGGTGGTACAGATACACGGAGCACGCGAGGATACCGACCGCGAGAACTTTGTCAGGCAGATCGGCTATGACAGGATCAGGCGCATGAACAGGTATTGGTACGACGAGGGAGAAAAGGTCGCTGTGAGCGATATTGAGGATCTCTCGGGAAGCAGTCCTGCTGAGAATATCGGAACAGTCCTGCAGGAGCTTCGTAATGTTGTGGATATAGCAGCAATAGTGGACCTGTCAAGGAAGAGCATACCCATCCCGGTGATCAGGGCCGTAGTACCTGCCTTCGAGATGTACACCCTTGACAGGGAAAGGATGGGAAGCCGGTTAAGGGCAGGAAAGAAAAAGAAACTATCTCCGGAGGAAAGACCCTGGAGACAGAGGCCCAGGAAATGAGCAGTCCCAGGAAAGCGCTGGTGTTCACAGGCACGAGCATCAGCCACGAGGAAGCAAGAAAGATACTCGGCATTGACTACCGTCCGCCGGTGTTCCGGGGGAACATGGAAGAAGCAGTCAGGGCAGGATACACGCTGGTCGGCATCATTGACGGGGTCTTCTTCAGCCGTGCAGCCGTTGCCCACAAGGAGATAATCAGGGCGATGGATGAGGGGGTGACAGTGGTGGGCGGGTGCAGCATGGGAGCCCTGAGGGCCTCGGAGCTTGACGTTCACGGGATGATAGGAGTGGGAAGGATATATGAATGGTACAGGGACGGGGTGATCGAGGATGATGACGAAGTTGCAGTGGCAACCAATCCGGACACCTTTGAGCCCGTCTCAAGCCCCATGGTGAACATAAGAGAGACACTGCTGGCTGCTTCCGCAAAAGGCATAATTGACCAGGAAAGCTGCACCGGGCTGACAGGCCTTGCCAAGAGGATGCACTACGCAGAGAGAAACTATTTCTGGTTAACAAAAGAGGCCGCCAGGAATGGGATCATACCTCAACAGAAAGCAGCAGAACTTCTTGATTACTGCAGGGAGCATGAAGCGGACATCAAGAGACAGGATGCAGTAATGGTCCTTGAGAAAATGAAAGAGCTGCTGGGCGAGAGCAGCGAATAGGACAGCATCAGGCACGTACGATCCTTGGCCTGACAGCATGGTACACAAAATGCAGCAGGTACACTGCTGACATCACAAGGATGATAGTGGCCCCTGAAGGCACGTCATAGATATATGAGAGTGCCAGGCCGGTAATGCTGAAGAGCGCGCCAAGGAACATGGACATGTACATCATCTTTCTGAGGTTTTTCGTATAATGGCTGCTCAAAGAAGCCGGCATGGTAAGCAGTGCTATTATAAGGATTATTCCCACCACCTTGATGAGCAGGACTATCGTCAGTGCTATCAGGCAGAGCAGTAAGAGATAAAGGCGCTCCACATTGATCCCTGCCACCGTGGCGAACTCCTCGTCAAAGCACAGGGACATGAATTCCTTATAATAGGCATAGACCACCAGGATAATGACCGCATCAAGAGCCAGCATGAGGTAAATGTCAGAGAGCGGCACCGTAAGTATGTTCCCGAAAAGGTAGGTCATCAGGTCCGGCGCATACCCGGGAGTCAGGTAGATCAGGATGATGCCTATAGCCATACCCAGCGACCACAGGATACCAATTGCAGTATCCTCTGCAACCTTGGTCCTTTTACTTGTTATACCCATTGCAATGGCAGACAGGAGACTGAAAGGCACCAGCCCATACATGGGATTCACACCAAGATAGTATCCCAGGCCTATTCCGCCAAAGGATGCATGAGAGATGCCGCCGCTCAGGGAGGCAACCTTTTTGACAACGACATATACGCCTATAATGCCGCAGGCAATGCTTGCAAGGATCGCTGCCATGATGGCATTCCTCATGAAGCCGTATTGTAGTATTTCTAACATGGGATCCTCGCGTTTCAATGGATCTTCAGGACCCTGTGAGGGACACCGTGTGCTATCAGTTCCACAGGGCACTGATAAGCTGCTTCAAGGTCCTTCGGGCTGAGCTCTTTGGAGTTGTGATAATGCAGCCTCCTGTTAAGGCAGGCGACCTTGTCCACATAGACCGACAGGGCGCTCATGTCGTGGGTAACAAGCAAAATAGCAATTTCGGACTTGAGCCGGTTGAGAAGCTCATAGAACTCCCTCTGCCGTTTTGAATCTATGCCTGTGGAAGGCTCGTCCAGGATCAGCAGCCTGGGGCGCGTGACAAGTGACCTGGCAATGAAAACCCTTTGCTTCTGTCCGCCGGAAAGCTCACCTATCTGGCGGTCCCTGTAATCCAGCATATCCACGACCTTGAGGGCCTCATAGGCGGCTTTCCTGTCATCTTCGTTGTATCCCCTGAAGGGACCCTTGTGACCAAGGCATCCCATGAGGACGACTTCCCACACGCTTATGGGGAAATCAAGGTTAGAAGAGATATACTGGGGAACATAACCCGCGTATTTGCGGGTCTTTTTAGGATCGTCACCCAAGAGCCTGACCGAACCGCGGTCAGGTTTGACCAATCCAAGGATCACCTTCAGGAGGGTGCTCTTGCCTCCCCCGTTGGGACCTATTATTGCAAGGAAGTCCCTGTCCTCTACCACAAGATCCACTGCTTCGAGCACGGGAGTATTGCCATAACTTACCCAGACATCCTTGAGATCGATCACTTCAGCCATTTAAGCCAGCCCTTTTTCAAATGCTGCGGTTACCTTTGCAAGGTTATCTATATAATCTTTTGCAAGGGGATCGACCGCTACTACCTCGGCATTTATCTCAGCAGCGATAGCCTTGGTGCTTGTGGTACTGAAACCGGGCTGCACGAATATCACCTTGACATTCTTTTCCTTTGCAGCATCTACCAGGCGCTGCATATCCTTCGCACTTGGCTCCTTGCCCTCAATCTCCACAGAGATCTCGTCCAAGCCGTAGGTATCCGCAAAGTATCCCCAGGAAGGATGATACACTATAAAACTGCTGCCTTCCTTACCTGCAAGGGTTTCCCGGATCGTGGCATCTGCCGCATCCAGCTCTGCGAGATAGGCGTCCCTGTTCTGCATGTACAGTTCCTGATTATCCGGGTCGATCTCCACAAGTCCTGCATAGGTATTGTTGACCATTACCTTTGCCTGCTGAGGGGATGTCCAGATATGAGGATCCTTGGTGAGACTTTCATTGTACTCCCCGGCTTCATATTCCTCATCAGACCCTTCATCATGAGCCTCCATTGTCCTGAGCGTTATGCCACTTGATGAATCCACTATAAGCATATCCGGATTCTGGGCTATCAGCCTGTCCATCCACACTTTCTCAAAATCCAGCCCGGAGCCCACCTTTACATACATCCGGGCCTTGCTCAGATCCCTAAGCTGCCCGGATGTTATCTCATAAGTATGCGGATCAGCGCCTGCAGGAACCATAACAAGCACCTTTACATTATCCCCTGCGATCTTTTCAACGAACTCAGCCTGCGGAAGGATGCTCACTGCAACAATAGGCTTATCCAGGGAAGCGGATGCTTCCGGCCCGTCAGTACAACCACTGGTGAGGACAAGACCCAGGGATAATAACAGAACGAACGCCATACACAATTTTCTCATACAATACTACCTCCATTTTTACCTAATACTTTAAATTTGGATTGATACCACTGATTTTGGCCATATACCAACATTCTGCATATCAATCAGAGAATGCCACAGGATATATGCCGGATCTTGCCGCAAACCCCGGTCTGCGGGTGACCCATGGAACTGCATATTTTGTCCACGGCATCCTTGGAAACGAAAGACTCGAACCTTGCGGTCTCAGCACATGCTTCCTCGGACGACAGACCGTAGTGGCTCAGCATAAGGCTCAGGATATTGTGCCTGTTGACAAGGAATTCGGCATACAGCTGGCCTTTCTCCGTCAGCCTCACACCCCTGTAGGGAATGTGTTCAACAAGCCCTGTCCCGGCAAGGTCTGCTATCGTCTTGGTCGATGTGGAAGGGTCTACCTGTAACTGGGAAGAGATGTCCGTAGTCCTTACAAGACCCCCTTTCTTAAAAAGGAACTTCAAGTATTCTACTTTCTTTGGTGAAAGCTCAAGTCCTGTGATCTCCTGCATAGAGCAAGGATTACAAACCGGAGATATTTATTCTTTTGGATTTTAGGCGGACAGGATAGTCAAAATTTGGCATGATACCAATATGAACTCCGGCTCGCAACTGTAAAATCTTGAGTAGAAAAGACATCATGAGACCTATTCAAGGAAAGAATACTCCTGGACTTCTTTACTGAGGAAATAACCCATGACGGTCCGGATCAGGACAATGGCCCCCAGGGTCAGAATCTCCTCGGGGGTCGGGTCCTGGATCGTCCGGATCACATCTGCAGCTATGAGGAACTCCAGGCCGAACAGGATCTTATCCGTGAACTGATGCCGGATATGGGCATAAGTATAGTTTTTCTTCCGGGTTTCATGGAAGATTATCTCTATAGTTGCAACGATGCCGCCATATATGATCATGGCAAGTCCGACCATTGTTAAGAACAACTGGAAAAGGCCAAGTGCCAGGAAACCCCACTCAAACAAGGTTACCGAGTAAACAGACATACCAAACACTCCATTAACCGGGCCTCTGTGAACAATGCCATGAATGACCCTGAATACAGCCGACCATCAGCCCCCATGCCCGGTCAGGGAGATACGGAATAAGTGAACACTCCGCGTACTATGTCGAAGAAGTCCACTACCTCATCAGAGGACATCGCCAGCAAAGCCATTATCAGGAGCAGGACGAGGATCTCAGAGAAGTCAGGAATCGATTGCAGGGCATGTGCAAAGCTCCCTGAACCCTTGTTCACTGATTGAGCCATAACTAATTCCATGTAGTTCTCTGTCCTGCTTAAATAAAAGGGTTTCGAATATCTATAATTATTTATAATTACCAATCGACAGGGACAAATCCTGCATATGAGCGGCAATAAAGGAAAAAAAGGCAAAGAATAACCTGTATCTGTATTAATTATTTTGCCTGGAAGGGATTGTAGGGTCAGTTGATAGCAATGTGACTATGACAGCCACCCTGGCAGTGACTGCTGTGGCTATGGCTATCGCAATTCCCCTCCTGCGGTGCCTTTGAGAGGGTGCCGGACTTCCATGAGTTGATGGCATCCCTGACAGTTCCCGATGCACCGATGAATACTTCTATCCCTGACCGCTGGCACATTACCGCAGCACCTTTGCCGATGCCTCCGCAAAGCATTATATTGACACCGGCCTCAGCCAGAAGGTCAACAGGAAGACCAGCACCGCCATTATGATCGCTTGTGTTCGGCATAACCGAATAATTCCCGGTCTCAGTGTCAAAGACAGTATAGGCAGGAGCTCTTCCGAAATGCTGGCTGACTGTGTCATCCATCCCGCCTTTTCCGATTGATGGTACGCTTAGTTTCATATTATCACCTGAAGATCCTATCTTAAATTTAAGGATATAACACACATATGAGATATAATATATAAGCGTTTACAAAAGCCTTTATATATAAGGGTTACAAGAACCTTTCAAAAAAGACCGTCCAATATATATACAAAAAAATCACATATTGGCGCAATGTTAACGTTTTATGAGGCAGCAATAATAGGAGCAGTTCAGGGCATAGCTGAATGGCTCCCGATAAGCAGCGAAGGGATGACCACTCTCGTAATGATCAATGTTTTTGATAAAACACTTTCAGAAGCCCTGCCAATGTCCATATGGCTCCACACTGGCACCCTCCTCTCGGCAGTCATCTACTTCAGGGAAGACATAAAGGAGATTTTGGACAATATACCCCAATACATCCGCAATCTTCTGTCCCGCAGGGAGAACACTCATGCAGTGATAAACTTCCTTACAGTCTCCACCCTGATCACAGGCATCATTGGCCTTCCACTCATACTGTTTGCTGCCAGTCTCACGGAGTTCTCAGGCAAGGTAGCGACAGCTCTTATCGGAGTGCTTCTTATATTCACCGGAATGCTGCAGAAAGCAGCTTCAGGGAGAGAGATCAGGAAAAGCGTACCCTCATTCACAGATTCACTCGTGACAGGCATAGCCCAGGGTTTTGCTGCACTGCCGGGAGTCAGCAGATCCGGCATCACGGTCTCATCACTGCTCCTGAGAAACTTCAATGCATCGGAAGCCATAAAACTGAGTTTCCTCATGAGCATACCTGCCGTCCTGGCCGCAGACATAGGTATCGCTGCAATGGGAATGCTGACCCTGGACATGAATGCGATTCTGGCGACATTCTTTGCTTTCGTCTTCGGCCTGTTCACCATTGACGCATTCATCCGGATAGCCCAGAGATTCGATTTTGCAAAATTCTGCATAGGGATTGGTGTTCTAAGCATGGCCGCCTACTTCATATGAAACTCCTGGAATGAGGTACATTTGGGAAGAAATATATGAACTTTACCGGCAAGCAATAAATATTGGCACCTCCATCAATATGCTTAATGAAATGCAGAGGGAGACCCAAGTCCCCAAGAAGAGTGGAGTGCTCTCCGGAAGTGCTCTATTTCAAACCAAGGGGAGTACCGTTAAGTGAACTTGAGACAGTTGCTCTTGCGATCGAGGAGCTGGAAGCTCTGAGACTTGTGGATCTCGAAGGCATGTTGCAGGAAGACGCTGCCTTCAGAATGGGCGTTTCAAGGCGCGCCTTCTGGGAAGACCTGCAAAGTGCAAGAAGGAAAGTCGCACTGGCACTGACGACCGGTAAGGCAATAGAGATATCAGGTGGCAGCTATGTCAGGCTCGGAAAAGAGTAGCACTGCTTCCTGAGAATATATTGCATCTCAGAAGAATCTATACTTAGTATGCGATCCCAATAGCATGATCAGGAAGAGGTAATCAAATGGCACAAACTATACAGAGCCCCCAGGACCTGTTGCAGAAACCCCAGGAATCCAGGCTTATCAAGCAGATGAGATCCATCAGGAAGAAGATTATGGTAATGAGCGGAAAAGGAGGCGTGGGCAAAAGCACTGTTGCTGCCAACCTTGCCGCACGCCTTGCTGACCGCGGGTATAAGGTAGGCCTTCTTGACGCGGATATCCACGGACCCAGCATCCCCAAGATGTTCGGTATAGAAGACCAGAGACCCGGGGTCGATGAGAATGGCATCGTTCCCATACAGGTCACCGAGAACCTGAAAGTGATGTCAATAGCACTCCTGATCGAAGACAAGGATTCACCAATAATATGGAGAGGGCCTGCTAAGATGGGAGCTATCAAGCAGTTCCTGCAGGAAGTGTCGTGGGGTAAGCTGGACTATCTTTTTATAGACCTGCCACCCGGAACAGGTGACGAGCCCCTCAGCATCGCACAGCTGATCGAAAAGCTGGACGGTGCCGTGGTTGTGACGACACCGCAGGATGTCGCCCTGCTCAGCGTGAGGAAATCCCTCACCTTCGCCAGTATGCTCAAAGTACCGGTGATTGGTATCGTGGAGAACATGAGCGGCATGAAATGTCCTCACTGCAATGAGAAGATAGATATTTACGGAACCGGAGGAGTTGAGAGGGCTGCAGCCGATTTCAACGTGCCGGTATTGGGTGAGCTGCCCATTGATCCTGCACTTGCGGAGATAGAGGATCAGGGCAGGGTGCATCTCGAAGGTAACGCAGACTTGGAATGGTTCCGGGAATTCAGCCGCATCACAGATGCTGTGGAGAATTTCAAATAATATGACCGTCGGAGAACAGGTATACCCCTGTTCCCGTTTCAACTATCCCTACTTCTTTTCAGGGGATTCTGTCACTGACACACAAACTGGAACATGCAAGCCTTTCCCAGGCCTGCCTGCAAATAAATAAATAATTCGCTGTCATCTATGCCGGCATGCACTTCAATAGTGAACTATCTTTTGACTGGCTCCTTTCACAGGACATCACGCAAGTAAAAGAACTCTCACGTGCCATACTCGCATGCCATGTATGGGACGTGGAGAATGAACTGGCACCCAGGCTGATAAGGCTCAAGAAAGAAGGCAACTGGGATCACTCCCTGCGAGATACTGCCAGAGCAGCCTCATCCCTTGCAGCCATAGGCATAGTTTTTCCTGATGTGGGCAAATGGATGCTTTCATCACAGGAAGAGGGCTCCTGGAACAAAGACGTATACGACACGACCTATGCACTAATTGCCCTTGCAGATATGGGCATCCGGAACGTTGAGGGCTGCTCGTGGCTTATTGATAACTACGGCCCTTCCTGGGAATATCCCGGTACAACGTCACTTGTACTCCAGTCCCTCCTGCTGCAGGGAAAGCTTGGAGTGACAGAGGTGCCGGATGAGAACGAGTTCATCCATGACAGGGCTAAATGGCTGCTTTCCCGACGTAGCCCGGAGGGGGACTGGGAGACTATTGCCACAAGCAACCTCGTTATGCAGGCTTTGATACTTGCCGGATATGGCCGGAAGCTGGATGCTTCAAAGCAGCGTTTACTCTCCCTGATGAACAATAACGGCTCATGGGGCAAAAACGCAGGAGATGTCACTGCGACCTCCCTGTCCCTGATAACGCTCGGATATTTCACTCACATGAGCATATAGGAACGGTCAGTCCGGGAAGATATACATGGACAGTGGTGCCCTTGTTCTCGACGCTTTCCAGCCTGATGCTTCCCTTATGAGCCTCGACTATCTTTTTACATATATAGAGCCCAAGCCCGTTGCCACCATACTTGCGGGTTGATGAGCCGTCAGCCTGATAGAACCGGGAGAAGATCTTAGGCATGTTCGCCTCGGAGATTCCAATGCCATTATCCGATATCCGGACATGGACACAGCCATCCTCGAAAGCTGCAGAAATGCGGATGTGACCTTTTGCACGCGTGAACTTTATCGCGTTGTCAATGATGTTCACGAATACATCTGTCAGATACTCCAGGTCACCTTCTATAAGAGGGATGTTGGGGGAGAAGTCTGTCTCTATTGTGTGGCCCTTACTTACCAGTTCAGGTGAGCGATCGCATATCGCAGACTCGATAACCTCGGTCACACGAAGGGGGACAAAGGTATAATCAACATTACCGCCCTCCGTGATGCTGACATAGAGAAGGGAATCTATCAGCCTTTTCAGTCTTTCAGAACTGAGCATGACCTTTTCCATGGCATCCTTCTGCCTCTCGTTAAGCTCACCAAGGGCACCCTCAAACATCAATTCACTGTAGCCGCGTATGGGAATGAGAGGCGTCTTAAGTTCGTGCCTGAGATTGGAGAGGAACTCGTCTTTCATGCGGTCGAGGGACTTTAGTTCCGTATTAGCCTTTGCAAGATCCTCTGCATACTTGTTAAGGGCTTTTTCTGCAGCCTTGCGTTCCGTGAAGTCCTCGACAACACAAACACCGCCCATGAGCTTGCCCTCGTCAGAGATCACAGGACTGAACTCCGCCTTGATAGGCACGATCTTGTCAGAGAAGGGAGATACAAAATCGTCCTCATACCTTGCAGGTATGCCTGAAAGTACCTGCTTTATGCACCTGACCATCGATTCATCCCTGAATGAGTCAAGCATATTGAAATTGATAATTGTGCTGATAACGTTCTCGTGCGCAGCTCCCACAATTTTCACAAACTTCTCATTGCACTGGGTAATAACTCCTTTCTCGTTGAAATGGAAGATACCAAGAGGGGATTTCTGGAAGATCATGCGGTACTTGTTCTTGGAAATAGTTGTGAGCCGCTCTTTCATCTTACGCTTGGATATATCGTTCAGGAAGGCTGTGTGAAAAACCTCCCCGTTGAGCCTTGTGGTGGTGACTGCAATTTCAAGAGGGAACTCGCTGCCATCCTTCCTCAGTCCTGAGGCCTCAAAGAGCCTGCCCATCACAGGGGAATTGCCAATGGATATGATCTGGTCCCAGCCCTCATGAGCTTTTCTGTATCGCCTTGGCATGATAAGAGTGAGAGGTTCACCAAGTATCTCACTTTCCTCATAGCCAAAAAGGGCGGTTGCCATCTTATTCCAGAAAGTGATCATGCCTGAGCGATCCGAGAAGATCACTGCATAGGTGGCTGATCGAAGAAATGCCAGCAGTTTTTCCTTTTCGCGCACTGCCCCCAATTCTGCTGACTTCTGGCTGGTGATATCGGTGCCTGCCAGTATGAAGCCTGAAGGAGAACCATTATCCCCCTTCAGGGAAGTAATGTTCCAGGAGATTATCATTTCGGGAATATCCTTAACGGCCATTTTCGAGCAGGGAGGCTCGGAAAGGACAGTGTCTCCGGACAGGAGATTATGGAAAGCATGTTTTAGGAGTTCCCTGGAGCTCTCATGGACCAGTGTGTCCAGCCAGTTTCTGCCTGCAAGCTCATCATCCTTGCGGCCAAACAGGGATTCAGCCATACGGTTAACGGACAGGACCGTATGCTCATTATCCACTACAAGGATAGGCACGTTCAGGGTGTCGAAAAATCTCTTCGCCTCACCCAGATTTCCAGAGATAGGATTACATTGTAATAGGGGAAGAGGAACAGGCCCGGGTGATCGACCAGTACCAATGTTCTCTGTTAACTGATGTTCTTTACTAGTATTGACCATTCATCCACCCCAATCCATGAAAACTAACCAGATCTCTGAATTATTATTCAAAAGCCCGGAAATACATAATTGTATATATGTTGTTATATATAATGCTTGTTATTAGAAGCATGCTGAAAACACCTGTTATAGTATAAGGGAAAGAGCATCCCCGGCCCTGCATGCAGGAACATTGGAATGGATAGTCAGATACAATGAATTTATAATCAACTAAAGTATAGAGTAGGTCAGGTGAATGAGATGAGTGCGGATCTTAGATATCATAAGGCTTCAAACACATATATTGCCAGGAGACGATCATACTTTGAAGACGATGTAACCATTGACGGGAACTTCATCGCAGGTGCAGCATCCTCTTTCTGGCAAGATCTCACTGTAAAAGGTACTCTGAAGCTAGGCAAGAACTCTTCAGTAAAGGGGAGAATCAAAGCAGACGATATTGTCATAGGACCCGGATGCGAGATCAAGGGCGATGTTGAAGCATACAATGATCTTAAGCTCTTTGACCGCGTAAATGTGGAAGGTTCGGCCATAGCAGGAGGAACTATCTCGATACGTCCCGGATGCTCTATAAATTTTGCTAAGGCCAGCACAACGCTTGAACTGATAGGCCAGGTCCATATAAAGGAAATAGAATCAGGCACAAAGGTGATCGTCCGCGGGGAATGAAACCGGGAAAAAGTGCATTAAATCACTTTTTCTGTTCTTCTGCAAGCAATCTCAGGACACGGTTGCGCAGCTGGTTGACTTCCAGGCTCGTCCTGTCACGCAGCCTCGGTATATCGACCTTTATTACTTCCTTTATCTTGCCCGGCCTTGCTGTCATTATCATGATCCGGTCTGCAAGGAAGACTGCCTCATCCACGCTGTGAGTGACAAAGAGGATCGTGATGTTCTTTTTTTGCCATATGCTGAGGAGCTCATGCTGTAGCGTGTTCCTCGTCTGGGCATCGAGGGCGCCGAAGGGTTCGTCCATGAGGAGCACCTCAGGTTCATTTGCAAGAGCACGGGCTATGGCAACCCTCTGCTTCATACCTCCTGAGAGCTCATGCGGATAACTGTCCCTGAACTGTTCAAGACCTACAAGTTCCAGATACTTTTGCGCTTCTTCAATGGCATCCTTCTTCCTGATCCCTCTCATCTGCGGACCGAATATGATGTTGTCCATTACCGACTTCCAGGGGAAAAGGGAATACTCCTGGAAGACCATGCCCCTCTTGGGTCCGGGAGAGAGGATCCTCTCATTATCCACAAAGACCTCACCGGCATCGGGAAGATCAAGACCCGATACTATCCTGAGCAAAGTTGTCTTTCCACACCCTGACGGACCTATGAAACAGACAAACTCCTTGTCCGCGATGTCCAGGCTTACGTTGTCAAGAGCGAGGGTCTGGGATGCTTCATCTTTCACGAATTTCCTGGATACTCCCCTGATGTTCACCCTGCCCATTTTACATCACCACCCCTGTGCGCCACTTGAAGAACTTTTCCTCAAGGTATGATCTGAATGCCCTGTCGATCAAGAGTCCCAGGAATCCCAGGACAAGCATATAGACGAGCACAAAATCCATGCGGTGAAGGTAATAATTGTGCCATATCTTGAAACCGAGACCGTTCCTGCTAACGCCGAACATCTCAGCCGCAACAAGGCACATCCAGCCTACGCCCATGGCTATCCTGATGCCTGCCGCAATGGACGGAAGGGCTGACGGTATTGCTATGCGCCTTATAAGATCATGGTCAGCGGTACAACCCAGCACCTTTGCAGCTTCAACATATATCCTCGGAACACTTTTGAACCCGGTGAAAGTGTTTATTATTATAGGGAAGAGGGCGCCTACAAATATAACAAAGCCTGCTCCGAATGGGTTGAGGCCTATCCATATTATTGCAAAGGGGATCCATGCCAGAGGAGGTATCGGGCGTATTATCTCTATAATAGGGTCAAAGACCCTTTCAAGTGACCTGAACCATCCCATGATCATACCTACCGGTATGCCTATGACAAGAGCAGCCACAAGACCAATTGAGAAGTGCATGAGGCTGTAAAGGGTATCAACCAACAGAACCGGAAGTTCCATATCCATTCCCATGAAAGGGAATATGCCCTGTCTTGAAACAGTGATAAGAAATGCCTCAGCAACATCAGTGAAACTGGGAAGGAAAAACCTGTTCCGGACAATGTAATCAGCTACAAGTTGCCATATTATAACTGCAGAGATTACTGATAATATCTCCACACCCTTATTCTTTAATTTTTGAAAGCGTCCTCTGGCCATGATCTCTCCGCATATAGAACGAAGGTTCTGTAAGCAGTTATTCAACGTTTTTATGCTTATTCAACTTGCGGTTCAAAAAATTACTGATCAAGAGCTTCATAGAAGCTCAGATCAAAAAGGTCGTCCTGTGTGAGTTGCTTGTTTATGGTGCCCTGGTCATACTGGACCTGTGCATACTCGATAGTTGAGTCTATGATGACGTTCGGATCAGCTATCCAGGTACCGTCCCAGTCCTGAAGGGACTTCTCCACAACCGCTACATCCATGTCCTGGTCGGCGGCAAAAGTTGCTGCTGCTTCACTGACATGCCCGTTATCATACTCTGTCGCACGCACATGAGTTGCAACGATCTGCTGCACTACATCAGGATGTTCTCTGATGAGTCTTCCACTTACTAAGACGACGCAGCATGCGTGGTCTTCCAGCATTTCCCCGGATTGGACGACTGATCGGCCAATACCCTGTACTTCTATCTCAGTGGGTGAGGGATGAGGGAGGAATACTGCATCAACCTGTCCTGCAGAAAGCGCTGTTACGGCATCGCCCGGCCCCATTGGCAAAATGGTTACATCTCTTTCGGGATTGATACCATTAGCTGCGAGCCATTCTCTCAAAAGGGTATCCTGTATGGTTCCCGGGGGGAAAGTCGCTATCCTTAAGCCTCTTAGGTCCTCAGGACCCTCATAAGGCAATCCGTTACGCAACACAATGTCAGAGCCCTGGATCTGTGCAGTTGCAACGATCTTGGCGTCAAGCCCGTTCGCAACAGCTGCTACAACCGGCGCAGCTCCCACATAGGCCACATCTATCTCTCCTGCGAGCATTGCAGACATTTCAGGAGCTCCGGTAGGGAATAACCTGTCGTTGATCCTCTGCACTCCCAGAGGAGAAAGGCTTTCATTCCACCAGCCCTGGTCCTTTGCGGTCAGGTAGGCTATCTGATGGGTGCTGGGCTGGTATCCGAATGTAAGGGAAGACAATTCCTGCTGCTGTTCATCCCCTGTATCCTGTTCGGTACAGCCGGATATAAGTACGGCTGAAACAACAATAATGACTAAAAGCAAAAGTGCATATGTGTTTCGATGTCCTTTAGAATGCATGTTCTCACCAATTGTTCCTCTTTTTTGTTCTTTTTTTGAAAGCATGACAATATAGATTATATAAATTACCGTTAAGTTCGCATTGATGACCCAAAGGTATTAATATATCACACTACATTGCCTTTAGAGGATAGTAGTTAAGGAGTAAAGAGTGGAATAAATGAACGCAGCTGACAAAATAATCGATGCCGTGCTGGAGTCCGACGACAGGTTCAGAGAGACTCTCTCAAAGGTGATCAAGGACGAACTTGGGCTTACTGCGCTGGAGTTCGCAGAAAAGGCCGACATACCGCAGAGCACACTGTACAAGGTAATGTCAGGTAAAAGAGAGCCAAATATGAAGACCCTTCGCCAGATAATAAAAACCATCAAGAAAATAGAAGGGTCTGAAAAAGGGAACTTCATAGCTGTGATTGCCGCCCGGCCGGTGCTGGATAATATTAGCGAAACAAAGAGAAAGATATGCGGGAACCTCTGTACTATCAGGGAGTATTCAGCAACCTCCATGGAGGAAGCTATCATTGCGGCCGTGCGGGCTGAAAGGGATGGTGCCAAGGCCCTCGTGTGCGCACCTATTGTAAGCCCTACCGTAGAGAAGATATTGAGGATACCTGTCGCCACGATCATGCCAAAGGACAGTCTCATAGAAGCTATAGAGCTTGTGGCCAAAAAGATAGGGTAAAAAATGGAAAGCGGAAAAAGAAATCCGCTTTTGGAAAAGAGGGTTCGGAGCTATCAGCGCTTGCTGACAAGCTCCTGTATGGTCTGTATTGCTTCGTCTACTTTTGCCTGAGCCATATCAACGGTCCAGCCTCCTGCCGTGAACAGGTATCCAAGTCCTCCTACAATCACTACTGCAATAGCTCCGAGGGCATACCAGATAAAGCCTGATCTCTCGAACACTTCATAGGTCGTGGTAAGATCAGCGATCTTTACAGTGTAAGTGCCCGGTTCCTTTTCAGCATGCTTGAACTCGAGGGTTTCGGATTCACCTATGTCAAGGCTTACGGTCTTGGTGCCAACGACAGTATCGTTGACCTTGAGGTCGACAGTATAATTGCCTGCTGCCGTACCCACGTTCTTTACATCGACACTGAAAGTCGCTTCCTTGCCCTGCCTGACATCAAGCGGAGTTATGACCAGGTTGGTGAATTCGAACTTGGCTGCAAGTTCCTTGACCTCAAGGTTCATCGAAGCATCGAGGAAACCGCTCTTCACTGCCGTTAGCTTGTGCATGCCCGGATTGGTTACCGTATATGTGACCGTTCCCTGGGAAGACGTGGAACCGATGGACTTGCCGTCATAGCTCACTGTTGCACCTTCCACAGGGTCTCCTCCTATTGCCTTGAGGACAAAGAACGTCACAGAGGAACCTTCATAGACCTCCTGCGGGGAAACCTCGAGGATTATCTTCCTTGAATCGTCATCAGGAGAGATAACTTCCAGTTCACTGCTTCCTTCCGCATAACCGTCCTTCTCTGCGGTGATCTTAAAGGTCCCTATCTTTGAGGCTGTGTAGGTTATTCTGCCTTCATCGTCTGTCGTTCCGACTGTCGAGCTGCCTGCTTTCACGGTGGCTTCACTTACTGCTGCACCACGGGAAGTTACGGTGACTGTGACATCGCTTCCTTTTGCGACAATGGACTGATCCAGGTCCACACTCAGTGTCTGGGATGGCTTGGTGGAAACCTCCACGTATGGGTAATACCTTACAGTATTGGAATCTGCTACATTGATGCTGACATCACCCATAATTGCTATGGATTTGCCCTTTGACAGGGATATGGAATCCTTGTTAGACATCGTGATGCTGCCACCTATGCCTGTGACCTCCATCTTGCCAAAGGTGTCACCGTCCTCGATCTCGAGGTAATCCTCCGATATCTGGAAGATACCCTTGACAAATACTGCATTTGACTCAGTACCGGCAAATATGGAGTCAAAATTAATTGCGATTATCGGGACATCATCGGAATCGCCAAGATCCTTCTCATAGATGTAAGTGCCACTGCCACTGATGATTGAAGTGTCTACCTCATCCCCATCCTTTGTAAGTGTCACCATTACCTTGTCACCGTTCTTGTCAACCTGGACGATGTTGAGAGCATATCCTTCCTCAAGAACGAGTGAGGAACCGGAATACACGGACTTCTTATCATCCTCATCGATAAGGACCTTTGAGAGCAGGCCGTCCGAAAGGATATCCACACTGCTGCTGCTACCGAAAGCATTCGAGGGGTATCCTGCGAAGTACTTGTCGGCCATGAAACCGATCACATTATACTTACCCCATGATGAATGTTCGAATGATACCTGTGCCGGAGTGCTTGTATAGATCAGCTTGTTCTTCGGTATGGTTCTTCCATTAATCTCTTTCAGCTCAAGCTTTTCTGTCTGGATACCCTCATCGATGTCATAGTAGAATCCTTCGAAATTCAGAGGAGTCCATGTGAGTAATTCCGTTTCTTCAGCTACAGTGCCGCGGAGCTCGTATTTGCCCGGAGCGGACATGTCTACGAACGGTGCAAAGCGCAGGGTGTTCGAGTCAGCCACTATGAACTTGATCTTACCCATGATAGGGATGGTCTTCCCCTTGGAGAGAGAGATCGAGCCGTCGTTCTTCATCTCGATATAGTCATCGCTGAAGCCTGTGATCTCCATCTTGCCGTAACTTGCGCCGTCCTCCATCTCGATGTAGTCCTCGGATATCTGGAAGATACCCTGGATTGTAACAGCATTGGATTCGGTACCACTAAAGATCGATGTGAAGCGAACAGCTACGATAACAACGTCATCGCTGTCCCCGAGGTCGGTCTTATAGATGTAGTCACCGCTTCCGCTGATCACTGCACTGTCAAGCTCGTCACCGTCCTTAGTGAGGGTCACGAATACCTTGTCACCGTTCCTGTCAACCTGGACGATGTTGAGCTTGTACCCGTCCTCAAGGGTGAGTGAAGACCCGGAATACACTGATTTCTTGTCATCATTATCAATAAGGACCTTGGAGAGCTGACCGGAAGATATCAGGCTGACTCTGTCAACTCCAGTGATGGTAGTATTGGAAGTGTATCCTGCAAAGTACTTCTCGGCCATGAAACCGATGACCTGGTATTTACCCCAGCCGGAATGCTCGAAGTTACTGTCTACAGGTTCGGTACGGTAGACGAGATCCCCATCACCTATGGTCCTTGAAATGTCAGTGATCGTCATTGTTTCAGAACTGAAACCGGTTTCCAGATCATAGAAGAAACCGGAGAAACTCTTTGCATCCCATTTATAAGTTGTTGACTGGTTTGCGTTTTCATCCCAGATGCGGTCACCTGTGAGATAGGATTTATGATATGTACTTGTTGTGTTTGTGACATCTGCATTGTTTATGTTACCTGCATCGTCAACCGTGTGAAGCTTTATTGTATAGCTGGTGCTTTCACTCAGGTTGGTGGCCGTATAAGAGTTGGCCGATACATTTGCAGCAAAGGCGTTGTTGATGTAGACCATTACGTGATCGAAATCAGAATCTGTAGGATTTGTCCATTTCCACTTTATCCAGTCAGAACCTTTAGAATCCACACTTAAAGAAGTTATGCTTCCAGGCTCACCAGTGTCAGCGGTCGTTGTAGCTGAGGCGTTTGCCCAGTTACCAAGGTTTCCACTCAGATCTTTGGTCCTGACCCCGATTGAATGAGATGCACTGGATGACAGGCCGGTGGCAGTATAGGAACTGGTTGTATTTCCGAGAGTGGTAACTTGTGAGCCATCGATATAAATGATAGTTCCAGCAAAGTCAGCATCGCCTGGATTTGTCCAGCCCCATGTGATACTGCTTCCAGTGATGGATGATGCAGTAAGACCAGTTACCGGACCCGGAGCAATTGTATCGGTCGCAGAAGTGGTCAATGCAGAATCAGAGACTGAGCTTCCCACATTACCGGCAATATCTACAGTGGCAACACCAATTACATAGGAAGTGCTTGCATTGAGGCCGGTTGCGTTATAAGTTGAAACAGAGTTCCCCAGAGTTGCTACCTGGGAGCCTCCTATATAAATGATAGTCCCATTGAAATCAGAATCACCAGGGTTGGTCCAGCTCCATGTGATCCACGTAGGGCCTGTGGAGGATTCAGCTAGACCCGTTACCGGGCCAGGAGCAACAGTGTCGGTCGCAGGAGTGGTTAATGCGGAATCGGTCAGAGAACCTCCCACAACGCCGGTAGTATTTACGGTTTCAACGCGTATCTCATAAGAGGTGCTGGGAGAGAGACCGGTTGCATTATAAGTTGAAACTGCGTTTCCTAAAGTCGCTACCTGGGAACCGCCTATATAGATGTTGGTTCTGTTAAAGTCAGCGTCTGTAGGGTTGGTCCAGCTCCATGTGATCCAGGTAGGGCCGGTAGCAGTATCAGAAAGACCACTCGGGCCGGATAGACCCATAGCGGCCCCCGTGAGCATGAGCAGTATAAATCCAAATAGAAGCAGTCGAATGTTTTTATTCATTTTTGTTCCATCCTTTTTCCTGAATAGTGTAAACTAATCGTGCATAATTCTAATTTCCTAATTGTAGATAACCTTTTCTATTAATCGACAGGTTTGACCCGTCCTTGCGTTCAATGATCATACCAACTGATTGTTCAACTACTTCACCGATTATACTTAAATTAAATCCTTTAAATACTTCATCAAGTATATCAGGAGCAGCCGTGAACAGTAATTCGAAATCCCCGCCTGTATAGAGAGCAAGGTCCTTCAGCTTGTCCGGATCTAATGTTACATACTTCCTGACGTCATCATGTACTGGAAGTGCCGACTCATGGATGCGGAATCCCACCTTGTTGAGGTCGGCAAGATCGTGAAGGGATAATGCAAGGCCATCGCTGGTATCCATCATGGACGTCACAAGGCCGGAGCGTGCAAGTTCCCTTGCTTCGGCTACCCGCGGATACGGTTCAAGAAGAGCGTTCACCAACCGGTCGGGCACCGGGATTGCATGCTCGATGGCGTGCAGCGCAGCACCGGCTGAGCCGGCAAAACCTGTTACGCAAACCTTGTCTCCCACCCTGGCACCCTTTCTGGTGAGCAGTTCTTCCTTCCTGACAGTCCCAAGGGCGGTTCCGGTGATGGTCAGCTCGTCATGGGTGTCTATATCACCGCCTATGACGGAAGTGCCACAGGCTTTTGCGCAGTCCGCCATCCCACGGGCTATATCCTCAACAAAGGCAACATCCGTATCTCTGGGAAGACCGATAGCTGAAAGGAAGCCCACAGGGCTTGCACCCATGGATGCAATGTCGCTCAGGTTGACAGCCGCAGACATCCATCCGACCTGCCACCCGGTCATCTGCAGAGGAAAATCCGTTTTCCGGTGGAGCATGTCAGTTGTCACCACGAGGTATTCGTCCTCCGATATCTCAAGCACTGCGCAGTCATCATGACCGGGGCCGACTATAAGATGAGGGTTCCTGGTCTTGTTAAATATGCCAGTCAAAAGGCCGATAAGAGGGCGCTCTCCAATCTCTGATACAGGTCCGGATCTCATGATCTCACATTGAAGGGTCAGCTTATAACATTATGTACTTATGCAGTAACAATATTTTTTTATTTAAAATGACCGGTTTCTAGGACTGTATGAATGAAGGCATCTACCCCTCATTCAGCTCCCAGGCACCTATATCACCGGCGTGCCATCCTCCTCAACGCTACGAAGAGGCCACCGAACAGGGTCAGAAGAATAACTATGGGAAGCATGTAACCTGCAAGTATGATCAGTGCATTGACCATCGATATGAAACCCCTGACCGACTCGGACAACGCATCCCCGAGTCCCCATGAGTAAACCATGCGGTCGGACTCCGTGAGGCGGATGCTGATGGTCGAATATTCGACCCTGTCATTGAGATAGTTCAGGCGGCCGGTCAGGCTGTCGATCTCGCCCCTGACACGCTCGATCTCCTTCTCCACGCTCAGTACTTCCTCCACGGTACTGCTCATGTTCAGAACCTCATGGAGACGCTGCTCCTGCCTCTTCAGGTTCTCCAGGCGGGCAGTGACATCGATATATTCTTCCGTGACATCCTGGGCGGATACGCTTCTGGAAGTGACCTCTCCCAGTTGGCTTACCTCATCTATGAACTGCGGGTGCCCGGCCTCAGGGACCCTTACAGTGATATATCCGTCCCTCCAGGTGTTCTGCTCATAGGTGTGCGCATACACTGAAGAACCGGAAACATAGCCTTCCGAAGCTCTTGCTGTTGCAGCTATCTGTTCTATGGCTGCAGGGACGTCTTCAACCTCAAGGGACATATCCACGGTAGTTATGGTCTTCCGATCCATGGAAGCCGTATTTACCGCGCCTGATACCTGCCTCGCAGATTCTTCTGTCACAGTATCATATTCAGATATGGCTTCATTGGAAGTATAAGATGAAGAGCCTGCATCCCTATCCAGGCTCGCACAGCCGCTTACGAGAATAGCGATGGACACAAGCAATAATGCTGATAGAAGGTATGTTCTTTTCACTCATATCGCTCCATTTGGCGTGTATTACTGAGTGATTGTATCAGGACTATATAATAATTCTTTAAACTTCAAACTGGTTCGAAGTTAAGCTTCTCGTTCCCCTGCTCCCTGGTCCTTATCCATATATTCTCCAGCGACCCGTGGGCAGACCTGGCCAGCTCAAGCATCTCATCCCTGCTGAAAGGCTTTATGCAGCGCATGCTTTCAAGTGCTGCATTTTCCGCAAGCCCCTGCTGAAGCACATAATGAACCTGCCTGTCACCTGTAAGAGAGAGAATGGAGGCAGCTATTCTACCAATGTCAGCAGCATCGCCCATAAAGCCCCTGAACACCGTTGTCCGCAGTTCCAGTTCAACGCCACCACGAATGACAAGTAACACAGATTCCGATACGTTCCTGACGGCATCAGCCGGATCTGCCCTTACCTGCGAGGTGTCGCAGCCAGTTACCCTGCCGTATACCTCAATATCATCCAGAGGCGCCTTGATGTCAATAAATATCTTGTCAAGCAGCTTTTCCTTTATCATCTCATCAAGAACCTGCGGATAGAACCCGTTGGTATGTACTCCCACGAGCAGCCCGTTCTGTTTGGCAAAACGTGACAGATGCATTACAGCCTGCTTCTGCATGAGGGGCTCACCTCCCAGCAGAACAAGGCTGCTGACAAAAGGTCTTGATTTCTTTATTGCAGCTTCAAGAACGGATATATCCGTCAGCCCTGAACCGTTCAGAAGCTCGTGGTTCTGGCAATAGGGACAGCGGAAGGGGCAGTTCCTTAAAAAGAGGACGACTGACACATGACCGTGCCAGTCCACAGTAGAGATGGGAACACAACTACCGTAATTCACTTTCATTGCTATCAGATCATGTCACTTGAACTGTAACGCATCCTGTCTGCCAGCTCCTGCCTCTTGGCAGCGTTCCAGCCGTGCACGGCCTGGACATAGCCGGTTACCCTTGAGAGCTGCTCCACATCACCGGAGCCGCAGTTCTCGCAGCATTCCTTCAGGCCGGACATGATATGGAAATCGTTGAGGCATACAGTCATATCCTTGGTGAAGGCGAAATAGCCTATCTGCGTGTTCTTTGCGATATTCATCGCGAACTCCCTGAGGCCCTTTGCATCCGGAGAGCCTTCACCCATCCATATATGACAGATATTGCCTCCGTCCACTATTGGGAAGAACACATGCTCTATGTTTATCCGGTCTATCAGCGATACGTTGGCACCCGGAGGAACATGGGTGCCATTGGTGTAATAGACAGGCAGGTCATGGGTACGCTTGATATTTGCAAGGGCTGCTTCCTTGTCGCCCTTGACTACCTGCAGGACGGCATCCTTATATTCCTCATGCAGCATGTCCGACACCGCAAACCTCTGGCATGTGGTTTCTGCAGGAGTACGGGCGAGTGCAATTTCCATGCCGTGTTTCTGGCTTAGCTCCTTGCCGTACATCTCCATCTCGGTCATTGCCCTGATGGCAAACTTGAAGGCTTCCTTTGATTCATGTATCTGGGAGCCTACATGATACTGCACCATCTCATTGATACCGATCACACCTATGGTGTAGACCAGTGCATCGATATCGACAGCTATTGCACCCTTCTCGCCTGTCACAGGGTCCTTCGGCCTCTGGGTCGCGAAAGGCATCCTGTTGTTCTCGATGATGCTCTCCATCCAGCTGCGCTTTGTCTTGAACAGCTTGATGCTCTGGTCCATGAGGTTCTTGAGGTCGGCGAACAGTGCCTCATCATTTCCCTTGGCCCTGTAGGCAGCCCTGGGACAGTTAAGGGATACGACCTGCCAGGAACCCATTGAGAAGTGCTTCCCGTCCTTGAACATTAGCTTGTCCTCAAAGCTGGCATCAGCATCAGCATTTGCCGAGAACTGGTAAGCACAGCACTGGTAGCATGATATGCCCTCGCCTGCGCCCCTGTACTCCGGCAGCTGGTTGTCGAAGTAAGGCGTACCGAACTTGGCGGCCAGCTCGAAGGTCATATCGTAAAGCTGCTCGTAGGTCGGAAGCTCAGGGTGTGCCCTGTTGAAGAAACCGTCCTCTTCCATGAAATCAGGCTCGATGGATATCTCGGGTTTTGGGAAATTGAAGGGCTTGCCCCAGTTGTCACCCTCGATCATGACATCCATGAGTGCCTTGAACGCCAGGCGCACCTCACGCTCGAATTCTCCGTATGTGCGCTTCTCGGTGCCATTGGTGCCATCGTGAACCCTGCCCTTGTAGACCGCAGGCTTATCCTTCCAGAGCTTTGGTACTCCCGGGGAGAGCTGCACAGAGGAGAAGACGACCTGCCCTCCGCGGGCGACCATCATCTGGGTCATCTCGTACACGAACATCTGCATGAGCTGCTTGATCTCAAGGTAGCCCTTACCTTCGAAGTATGGAGCAATGAAGGTAAGGAAATTGTAAAATCCCTGACCGCCTGCAAAGTTGGTCTGGGCGCTTCCGAGGGCCTTTACAGCGTGCAGCATTGCTACTTCCGCCTTCATGGCCGGGCCAGCGACACTTGCCTTGGCACCGGAGCCGTCAGGCATGAGCCCGTAGTAGAAGAAGTACCTGAGATCCCAGTCCTGACAGAACGCACGGGTACCCAGGTACTCGAGGTCGTGGATATGGATGTCACCGTTAAGATGCAGATCCGCAGTCTTTGGCGGGAGGAGGAGAAGGTACTGTTCCTTGGAGATCTTATCCGCCTTCTTCTTGTGGGAGGTCTCGGCATTCTCCTGCAAGTTAGCGTTGTCCTTTGCTTCGAAACCGCTGCCAAGGTCTATCTCGCAGGCATCGTACACAGGGGTACCTACTCTGGTGGAGATGTTCCTCCATTCAGTGTGGCCTCTCTCAAGGAGCACTATGTTGACAACTTCTCTGATAAGGGGGCCGGAAAGGAACTTGAGCTCAAGGCTCCTGATACGGCGCTCCACCTCTTTTGCAATGTCCTGGGCTTCTTCCTTCTGCATGCCAGGCATCCCGTGAAAGCGTTCAGAGAGCTTTGTCTCTTTTATTAACTGGTTAATTATGATATTGCGGTCCCACTCTACCATGTGCCCTGCTGTGGTGCGGACCTTGGGCATAATGGATATGGTGTGACCATCAAGCGTTTTTTGAATAGCAAGTGGCTTGCTTGTCTGTGTCATGTTTATCGGCGTCCCTTTCTTTTCCCCGGACTGAACCTGAGCATCACAGGCCAGATCGGCCTGTTCGTGATCATCTTCCCTGGCATCAGCCTTAGTTACAGTAGTGCATCCTTCCATCTTCCCACCTCAGCACCCATAAACTTCAGAGCAGGCTGCTCAGGGCTTCCAGGTTCACATCAGGACCCTTGAAGAGGTCTTTATGGGTTAAAAATTCATCGTTGATCTGGAGTACCGGTGCGGTCATTGTGAATACACCATTGAACTTCAGTTCAGTGAGTGCTTCAGGAGTTGACATGTCTGCAGTCCTGAAAGGAATACCTTTTGATTGCAGCACCTTTTTCAACTGTTCACATTTTGGGCATGTTTTTGTTGTATATATAGTTACATCAGCCATTCTCTCGCGTCCCTTCGAGCATATAAACGAATTATTATATTAATCTCCAGTGGAGAGGAACTACAATGCCAACTGAAAAAAATAACATTCTGCTGGCATTGTATTTTGACTTGTCCTTTTCACCGTGAGGTAAATTATAAAATGACTTCCAGCTTAATAATGCTTTTTCAGACTCTCTCTGGTAACAGAAATGACGGTTATAATGCTTGAACAGATAATATATTGCAGACAATATATATCAGTAATGGTAATAATAATTAATCTGAGATGGATACACATCTGAATACAGACACTTTGCCAAAAGATGTATATCAGGAGTTCTATTATAGGTATTTCAGGCAAGAGGTGTAAAAGATAACCAGACATCTATCGACCGGAAGCCAGTCCATCGATGAGCTCCTGGAGGGAGGCTTTGAGACCGGCATCGTTACCCAGGTATTCGGAGAGGCCGGCAGCGGCAAGACAAATCTGTGTATGCAGCTCGCTGTTGAATGCGTGAAGAGCGGCAAGAAAGTAATATATATAGATACCGAAGCCATCTCACCCCAGAGATTCAGGCAGATCGCCGGAGAGAATGCAAAGGAGATAGCCCGGGAGATAATAATCTTTGAACCCACCAGCTTTGAGGAACAATATGCTGCAGTAAAGGAAATAGAGAAGCTCATTTCTGACAGGATAGGACTTATCATTGTGGATTCTGCCACGGCGTTCTACCGTTTCGAGCTTGATCAGGACGACTCGAGCATCAGGTCAAGAAGGGAGCTCTCTAACCAGATAGGTTTCCTGCACGGGATAGCACGCAAGTATAAACTTGCGGTCGTGATAACCAACCAGGTCTACAGCGATGTTGCCACAGGTACCCTGAAACCCATAGGAGGCAGCGGGATAGAACACATATCCAAGACCATCATCCAGCTGGAAAAGACCGGTGAGGGGACAAGACGGGCAAAGCTGTGGAAGCACCGCTCGCTCCCCGAAGGCAGGTCACGCGATTTCAGGATAACTAACGAAGGCCTGAGATAGATCCCGGTTCATTTTCGTGCTATTGTTATGAAACCGGTATGTCCGACCCTTGCTGTTGCCGGGCGGGTGCCCCGGTCAGAGAATGAGATCTCACGTTCCGAGAACTCCATGGTCCTGACATCATAGAACTCGGCGGCATCAATTGCCTGACGGATGTCCTTGGTCTGCTCGAAGAACGGAGAATACGTTACAAGGAAACCCCCTGGATTCAGCACCCTTCTTACATGGGGAATAACATCCTTCGAATCCTGAGTATCCAGGGTGACCACATCAAAGCGCTCTTCAAGAGTAACTATCTCGTCGACAATGTTCCCGCAGCGTATCTCCACATTACCAAGTCCTGCACTGAGAATGTTCTGCCGGGCGAGCTGCGCGAAATCCTCACGTACCTCATAACTGAGCACGCGTTTTGCAATGGAACCAAGGTACATGGCAAGCACGCCTGAACCTGTGCCTGCATCCAGCACAGTATCATTCGTATTAAGGCCTGTATAGGCTATTATGGGACCTATGTCCTTAGGCATCATGGGTGCTCCCGAACGCTTAGCATGATTGAAGAAATCAGGCATGCGCGGGCGCTGTATTGTGAACTCCTGGCCCATGTGCGAGACCACAGTATCACCAGCTTCCTTCTCCAGGAGCAGTGACAGGTCGATTATCCCGAAATCCGTATGAAACCCGTCTTCGGAAACGTTCACAATGAACTCCCTTACCTTTCCCCGATGGGAGGTCTTCAGCATAATCAGTTCGCCTGATAACATTTTTAAACTCCTGTTCAGCGTTTTTTAGTAACGTACCTGTTAGCCGGGATAGTGACAATGTCACGCGGGATGGAGTGCTTGTTCATTACAAGGTAATTCCTTATCTCCTCGAATTCCGGCCTGTAGGCATCCGCAAGCATCCTTGCGTACTCGACACCATCCCATGTCAGCACATATTCATAACTCTGCCGGAACCTGCCACCCTTCTCATAGTACCTCAGGTCCTCGTCCACTATGCCCATGGCAACGAGTATCTGTATATCCTCGAAGAGCCTGTCGCTGTAAGGGAAGCCGTACTTCTCATGGAAAGAATAGTCAAAGAGGTTCCTAAGTCTTGTAGACCCACGCAGTTGTCTTATGGTACGATACAGCCAGGTGATGTGCCTCAGCCTCGGAATGGATAAAAAACCATCCTCCTTGTCTTCAAAAAGGCTGTGCACGCCATAAAAGAGCAGCATCACACCTTCTATCGGAAGATATTGTTCCGTGCGTATGAAGTGAAGGAGCTTTGGGGAAAGATCGTCGACCGCCTCCCGCAGCCTCAGGGAGACTGCCTCGTTGTCCATCTCCGTGACAACAGATGGATGGGCAAATGCCGTGAGGGAAAGCTGCCTTGAAATCGCACGCACAAGGCCGTTGGCAAGAGCCGACTCATCATAGAAGAAAGCGTCCTCTTTTCCCAGGGAGATACGCATGCTCTTGGGAATACCGGAGGCAACGCTCAGGTCCACAAGCACGTCCCCGAGCTTCCGGGAAAGAAGGCTCTCCAGTTTCTTCGTAGCCACCCCATGGCGCGCAATCGTGGACAGGGCCATCCTGACGGAAGGAGGAATGGTCTTCTGGCTGAGCCTTGCAACAGGTGCATAGATGTTGCCGTCGCGGATATCAGCAAGCAGATGGAGGGACTTCTCTGATGCATGCGACCTTATGAAGTCCAGAAGGTCAGTGTCATTATAGGTCTTGAAAAAGAGTACGACCTCCTCCCTGGCTTTTTCCAGACCTGCTTTTTTCTCATAGCTCCCGAGGGCGTCCTCAAGCGCGTACAGGAGCATGACCCGGGATGCCTGGGTCTTTGGATTGTGGATAATGGCAGTATAGTGGTGAGCCCTGGATATCAGCAGGGACTCTGCCGCCGTGAGTGCCATGTCCTCCCCATAGCCCGAGCCGTCAGGACTGCCCAGAACGATGTTTTCGTTCCTTATAACAAGGCTGCGCACTATCTGGTCCACGTCGATCATTCCGAAGGAAACACCTGTATGGTAGGAATCGCGCAGCATGAAGTCTATACGGTCGGCATCCACATCGTCTGCTATAACCTGCGCAAGATACGGCTTCTTAAGGGAGGTATCACCTGTGGCTATCTTCGCTATCTCCCCGAAGAACTCATGCGGGTCTGAACCGAATTCCTTTTCCACATATCTTGCAATGAAAGTGTCCTCCGGCAGGCTGCGGGAAATAATATCTCTTGTGAAGGCCTCGTGCTTGACGAGCCTGTTGCCATTGATGTCAGGCTGCAGGGATGGATTCCTTTTCAAGACCCCTTCCACTACATGAGAAAAGGCTGAGTGACCTACGTCATGCAGGAGTCCCGCCGCCCTGACCATGCGGATCTCATCGGGCTCCAGGCCCAGGGAGGTGCCGATGACAGAAGCCATATGCATAGTGCCGATACTGTGCTCGAAACGGGTGTGATTGGCACCCGGATAGACAGTGTCCACAAGCCCCAGCTGCTGTATGTTCCTTAGCCTCTGCACATGCCTTGTATTGACAAGCATCTGCTCGAACTCGTCAAGGATGATGGTCTTGTGCACAGGGTCATGGATAAGCAGGGACTTTTGCATATAAGATAATATCTAATGTTAGAATATATAAACATAGGAAAAAGGAATGCAATAATATAGCTACTAAGCTTTATATAAGTGTATTTTTTATCTACTGAAAGACATAAGTTTATAATGACAAACAATGGCAGGAGTACAAGCTGCCACTGAAAGGAGAAAATTGCGTATGTCCTTGAAGAGGAATGAGATTAAGAAGTGGCTGGCGTACCAGATACGGGGAAAGGATATCAAATGAGGGAGTGGAATGGCAACTACGATCTATGAATACAGTATAAATGACCGGGCCCTGCTTTTGGGAGGCATGAGCTCCCTTATTTTCGGGATCCTGCTCATCACATGGACCGGAGTTACTTTGACTGTGATCGCACTGCTTCTAGGGCTCTGGTGGCTGATCCAGGGATTGTTCCTGATACTCAACGTCTTTATCGACAGAAAGCGCCGAATTTGGAAACTGCTCAGCGGCATCATCGGAGTACTTGCGGGTATCCTTGTGCTGCAGCATCCGTTACAGAGTGCCCTGATATTGCCCGGGACCCTTGTATTCGTACTTGGTATTATGGGAATGGCCACAGGCATCACATCACTGCTGGCCGGGGTCACCGGCGAAGGATGGGGGATTGGGGCTTTCGGCATTATCAGTATTATCATAGGCGCGGCCCTGGCCACGAATATAATTGCAGGTGCCCGGATGTTTTTATGGGTCATAGCCGGCCTGCTCCTCGTGGAAGGCATGATTGCAATATATATAGCCTTAAGTAAAAGGTCCACAGGTCATTAATCATGAGAGATATAAGCACAGGTACATTCACGATGCCGGCAAGGCTCTTGTTCACCGTTACTGCTGCAGTGCTCCTGACAATAGGCATCAGCGAACTTGCATCAATTCTGATACCAATACTGTTCTCACTGTTCGCAACACTCATACTTGCCCCTTTGATCCACAAGCTCCAGAAAAAAGGGATACATCCCGTGGTCAGTGTCGCACTTGTAATCCTGCTTTTCCTGCTCATGGTCATAGCTATCGGCCTGCTTGTCGTCAGTGCCATATTGCAGTTCAATCAGCTCATCCCCACCTACCAGAGCCGGCTGATAGAGACCCTCAACAGCCTCAGTATATACCTGCCCTCCGTGGAGAATATCTCCCTTGGGACCATTGCCCGCGATATTGCACTGTTCCTGCTGGGCTCTCTGGCATCAATACTTACAGGAACCGTGAATGCAGCCACAACCGTGGGCCTTATAATCATCACAACGGCATTCCTGCTGATCGATGCCGTGGGAGTCTCAAAGAAGGTCCAGAGGGAAGTGGAAGAACACTTTGTCCTTGCGGCCAACATCAAGAACCTTGGGCGGCAGGTGGTGGATTACATGGTGATACGCACCGAGACGAACCTTGTGATGGGGATCGGGACAGCGGTCATCCTGCTGATAGCCGGTGTTGATTTTGCCATCCTGTGGGGCTTTCTGGCATTCGTGCTGGGCTATATACCATACATCGGACTCCTGCTTGCCGTCATCCCTCCCGCCATCCTTGCGCTGCTGCAGTACGGCCCGCTGGGAGCACTGGCTATCATTGCAGCCATATTGATAATCAATGCCCTCTCGGAAAATGTGTTGTTTCCCTCGCTTGCAGGCAAGGGCCTGGAACTGTCGCCATCCGTTGTGTTCCTGTCCCTGGTCTATTGGGGATACGTGCTGGGACCTGCGGGAGCACTCCTGAGCACTCCGCTTACGATGGTTGTAAGGACAATCCTGGGGAGCTTCGAGGAGACACACTGGCTGGCAGAGCTGATGGGAGAAACAAAGCTCAGAAAGATCCCTGATGAAGCTGAGGCAGTCTGATGCACAGATAACGGTAAACCTTTACATTTTTATCCCATATAGGTCCTTTATCCGGTAGATATCATGAGGACAATAGACTGGAACGATGCATCAGATTCTATCGTAATGATAGACCAGACCCTCCTTCCTGTGGAATATAAGGTCATCGAATGCAATACCCTTAGCTCCCTCTGCGAAGCCATCAGATCCCTGCGCATAAGAGGGGCGCCGGCACTTGGTGCAGCAGGAGCTTTCGGGATAGCGCTTGCAGCAAGCCTGAGCAGCGCGGGCAATATGGATGACCTGATGAGGGACCTTAATGTGGCGGCAAATACCATCAAAGCCACGCGCCCGACAGCTGTGAACCTTGCCTGGGGAGTCGACAGGGTGATTGATGCAACAGCGGATGCATACGATGTGGAAGGCATCAGGGATATCGTCCTGTCCGAGGCCAGGAGAATAGCAGACGAGGACGTGGCCACAAATAAAATGATAGGCAAACACGGAGCAAAACTGCTGAAGGACGGCGATACGGTCATGACCTACTGCAATGCCGGGAGGATGGCCTGCGTGGACTGGGGAACTGCCCTTGGGGTAGTGCGCTCGGCAGTCGGGTCCGGGAAGAGGATCAACGTCATAGCATGTGAGACCCGCCCCCTGAACCAGGGAAGCCGGATAACGGCATGGGAACTCATGCAGGACAAGATACCTGTGACCCTTATCACTGACTCCATGGCCGGCCATGTGATGAGAAAAGGAATGGTGGACAAGATAATAGTAGGAGCTGACAGGATCACAGGAGATGCAGTCTTCAACAAGATAGGGACATACACATTGTCCGTGCTTGCAAAAGAGCACGAGATACCTTTCTACATTGCAGCACCGGTCTCTACATTTGACTTTGAGGGCTGGGAAGAGACAGTGACCATCGAGCTGCGGGATGAGGACGAGCTCAGGTTCTGCAGGGGTGTGCAGACCGCGCCCATGGATGTGAAGGTGTACAATCCTGCATTTGACGCGACACCCATGGAGAATATCAGCGGCATCATTACGGAGAAGGGCGTGTTCTATCCTCCGTTCCTGCTGGATGAGGTGCTTATGTAGGGCACAATCTTTTAAATCATTAAATGCATCACTAACAGCAAATAACTAATAGCAAGATATAATATAATAATCGATATATCATTTAACAAAGGCAGACGGAGATAATAATGACTAAAAAGAAATCAAGCGGCAGCGGGCTGATGTCATCGGCCGGCCTCATGCGCTATTACGAGGCTGACAAGAGAGCAATACACATCAATCCAAAAACAGTTGTTGCCACAGGCGTGGTAATAGGCCTGGCAATACTCATACTGGATGCCAGCTTTGGGATATGGCCGCTTCCCTGATCTCTCAGGGAACAATTCCTTTTCTTGCCACATCCGGTCCTTTCAGTTGTTCGTGTTCTGTGTTTTTATTCTTCTGCTGACAGAAGCCTGTAAAAAAGACCTACTTTACCTGACCGGATCGCATGTCCTTGATCATGGCAGCTATCTTTCTGGACAATGCGGTCTTGGGCGCACTATCATCAATCAGTATCCTGCCCTTTGATTCCCACCATGACCTCGGATAGGCCTTATCTTCTTCGATCTCCGGGTTCATCCCAAGCTTCTGGGCTGCAAGGCCAATCTCCTGCAGAGTGGGTTCATTCACGGAAGACTTCCTTGATATGATGCGCCCCTTACTCCGGGACTTGTTCTTATCTATATAGGCAGGCCAGATGACCAGTTTTCCCTTATCCTTCATCAACATGGGACATACATTGGAACTCATTAAATTTAAATTTGCCCTGACCCATTTCAGGAAAACGATAAAGTTTAAGTATTGTAAAAGCCGCTTTAGGCCGATGACAGATAATCCTGCACATATCACGATCGAGAAAGAAGTAGAGGAATTCATAAAAAAATCCGGCAGGGATTTCAGGCTGTGTACGACATGCGGCGGTCCTGCCATATATCCTGTAGAGTATACAGATCCGAAGGACTCTGATATCGTGATAAAAATGGGGAGCAGCACCCTTTACGTATCCAGGGTGCAGGCAAGGTACCTGAGACAGATAGAAATGAGGATGATAGAGAAATATCTCCGATCACTTAAGTGAGTCGGCATTCCTGCACATCATTCCTGCAGATGTCACCGGCAGCATCCACATGCTGCTACATTCCCCTCAGTCCTCGTCAAGGGACTCGTTTATCCTGCGAAGCACCTCAGCTATCAGCAACTGCACTTCTGTTGCGTGCTCCTCAGGAATCTCACTCCCTTCCGTTGCCATGAGGTTTTTGATGTCCCTGACTATCTGATGGATCAGTTCAAGCATTTCCTCCTGGCTTATCAGACCTGCATAATATGCGTAGAAGAAAGTTGTTCCGCTTTTCTGGACCTTTTTCTTGAATGTGGCGCGGGCATTGGATACCTCCTGGCGGGTATATGTTTCCTCCATGAAAGGAACCAGCTCAGGGAGCTTCTCACCGATCCATGTCATTTCGGACTGGTTGGACAGGTTCTTGAAATCTGCACACAGGCGGGCAGTAACCCACTCCCTTGCAGTGAGGTGTGTGGTCTTTTTGAGGAAGCGGGTCACATCTGAATAACTCTTGCTATCCATTTTCTTGAATTTCTGATACTTGTTCACCTTCAGACTCCTTAAACCGGATATATGCGGATATCTCATGAACAGGACTGCTCCCCGGTTAACAGTATTGCAGCCAGTATATTACAAGAATTACAAACCTAAATATTTAATATTTGCGCGACATATCCCCTTGTAATGAGAATCTTGATCCCCACAGACGGCTCAGCATATGCGGAGAACGCTGCAAAGGTCGCAGCCAGGATCGCGATGAAACACGAGTACCAGTTCATAGTGCTCCACGTGGTGCCGGATAAAGGAGTCTCAAGGAAGACATGGCGCAAGCAGGGAGCTGAGAATGCGCTTCAGTCCATCAAGGACACGCTTGTAAGGATGGGGTGCCGGGAGGAATTCATCGAGACCCTCATCATGGATGGCAGTGCTCCCGAAAAGATAGTTGAGGTGGCGAAGGAGCGCAACGTTGACAGAATAGTGATGGGAACTCAGGGAAAGAGCGGCATCAAGAAATTTGTGGGTACTGTGACCGAAAAGGTATTGCAGTTATCTGATGTGCTGGTGCTTGTTGTCCCACCTAATTATAGTATAATAACAGAGCCCTAGGGTATGCGGACCGCATTAAGGATCGTCCCTTTACCTTTAACAACGTCTTCCATTGAGAATACCTCCATATTAAAGATGCCTCTGTAACCTGTCAGTTCGCTGAGGACCCTGTAGTCTATTATCCCGTCCCCGGGTGCCAGGTGCTCGTCGCCGTCGTACTGTTCAAGCCAGATGCCCCTGTTGTCATGCACGTGCACGTGCACCACATGACGGGCTATCTTTCCTGCAAACTCACGCAGTCTCATCATGTTGCCACCACAGGTCAGGTTGGCGTGCCCTATATCGAAGGTGATTCCCAGGTTGTCGGAGTTGACCTCCTCTACTGCCCTGATAAGCTCTTCAGCTTCAATGCAAAGATTTCCCTGATCGGTACCTTCCTTGTTCTCAAGGCCCAGTATCACGCTGTGCTCCTCTGCATCCTGTGCGAGTATCCCGAGATTGCGGACCATGGCCCCGAAGGCCTTTTCCCGATCACCGTTCACCCTGCCCGGATGCAGTACCACTGCGCGTGAGCCAAACTCTCCGGCCATCTCTATGGATTCCCGGATAAGCCGAAAAGCTGAAGAGTCCATATTTGCAGTATCAACCAGCACATCCTGCGGATACGTGAGTGAGGTTGCGAAATACGGAGCATGCAGGGAGGTGTACAGGTCTACTGTGGACAGCTCATCAATTATCCCGGCAAGAAGATCCTTCCTGAGCAGCGAATCAGTATAGATTCCCATTTTAGGGATATAGAGCTCAACGGATTCCACTTCTGAAGCTATCTGTGAAAAACTGCCTGCAAAGGAGGAGGCACCGAGTATCATACCCTAAAGACATGACTGGAATATAATATACTTTTGGCCGCTCAAACCAAAATACTTATCTAAATTCAGGCTTACCAGCAAGCAATGAAACTTTACGTACCGCACGTCGGACATATGCAGGGACTGCAGGATCTTCTGGAAGGTCCTGAGGACATCTACGCAGTCTATATGGCCGGAACACCCGATTATGTAGGGACGGGAAGGACGAACCTCAGCGCGCCGGGCCTTGAGGATATACGCGAGCAGACAGAGTACGCGCATGACAAGGGCGTGAAGATGGAGGTCGTTCTCAACAGCTCATGCATGGGCGGGCAGCACCTTACGCCGCAGGGCTTCAATAAGGTCAGCTGGTATTTCGGCCAGCTCAGCAAGATCGGTATTGATTCTATCACTGTGGCAGAACCGTACTTCGTAGAAATGCTCTCAAGGGAATATGATATGGAAGTGGTCGTTTCAGTGCTTTCATTCGTGGACTCTCCCCAGAAGGCTGAGTTCTATGAGGAGCTGGGCGCAGATACCATTGTCATAGATCCCGCCATCAACAGGGATTTCAGAAAACTTGAAGCTATTAAAGAGTCTGTGTCCTGCGGACTGAAACTGCTAGTGAACGAGGGATGTCTCTACCAGTGTCCTTTCAGGTATGCCCATTTCAATTTCTTCTCCCATGCCAACGGACCCGGACCGAAACTGAACGTGCTTGACGATTATTATTACTACAAATGCCTCTCCCTCAGGATCAACGACCCCCAGCAGCTTATCAAATCTCCATGGATAAGGCCGGAAGACCTGAAAGAATACGAGCACATCACGGACACCTTTAAGATAGGAGGCAGGACGCATTTCCCCAACTGGATACTCAACAACGTCAGGGCATATACAGGGAGGCACTATGACGGTAATCTGATGGACCTTCTTGATTGTCCCAAGGACATAAGGGACCTGTTCTATATACCGAACACAGAGCTGGAAGGTGCCATCTCCCAGTGGAAGCGTTGTGACAAAGTGTGCATCAGATGCGGATACTGCAGGAAACTTGCAGAGAAAGTGGTAAAGGTATATTCCGCAGGCAACACGCCGGAAGAACTGCAGCCATTGCATAAGAAGGGAAACATATGACAATAGCGGACAAATTATCAAAGAGTCGCGGGCAACTTGAGAACAGACTGCGGAACATTCTTGCCAAACCCGTATTCCTTATAGAAGCGGATATCTTTTCACTTCCCTGCGGATGCTGCGGCATTACTCTGAACACAAGAGGACTGCAGGTCGATGACCTTGAGATATTCGAAGAGCATATCACAGGCTATTTCAAAACGGCATCCCAGGACCTTGAAGTTGAGCCAGCGTTCCTTTTTGCAAGGCTTGTGCCGGGCACTGCCGAAATAGCATCCCTCAATTCCCGTCTGCTCTGCGGCAGGTGCTATATGGACTTTGCCCGAAGCAGCGGAAAAATGCCGAGACCGGATATATATATACTTAACTTTGACCGCAGGGAATGAATCCAATCTGATGCACCAATGTAAAACATCACGCCATAATTATATTTTACTTATGCCTTTTTCATACTTTTATGGCGGAGAATAGAGGCTTTTTATGGGAAGTCATTCGAAAGGTTTAATAAGTATTTAATATAATGCAAACCACCTGACGTTAGTTTACGCCATATCAATTATGATAAGAGACATAACAAGATTAGTTGTGTTTCTGGTGAGATTTACTCTATAGAATGATAAAAAGGAGGAAATGTGAATGGAACCGCTCACAAGTATGGGCGTAATGGCACTGATAGGAGCCGCGGCAACTATTGCCGGTGCCTCTGAGGACCTTGAATCTGACGTAGGATCCCAGAGTAACCCGAACTCCCAGGTGCAATTAGCGCCCCAGATGATGTATCCACACAGGATCTACAACAAAGCTATTTCTGGTGAACCACCATCGAACGCACTCATGTGTGCAATTGGTGGAACTACTGCTTCCGTCCTGATGAGTACTGGTGCGTCTGTCATCCTGGCACTGGCCGTAGGAGCCATTGTCGCGGCAGCCGTGCATGGTACTTACTCAGTTACAGGTTATTTTGGCAGATGTGCAAGTCAAAAACGTTTCAAACAACCAATCTATCTTGATATAATAAGATCACACACACCCGTCATCATGGGATATGCATTCATTACCACATTCTGTATACTTGTTGTGTCATATCTGATGACAGCCGTTATGGGACACCCGTTCTCACTTCCACTGCTGGCATTCATCTGGGGAATCACTGTCGGTTCGATAGGATCTTCCACAGGAGACGTCCACTATGGTGCAGAGCGTGAATTCCAGAACGTGGAGTTCGGATCAGGTCTGAACGCTGCAAACTCCGGTAAGATCGTGAGGAAAGCAGAGTCTGGTATCAGGAATGGTATCGACAACTCCTGGTTCTGTGCCAAGTTCGGAGGACCTGCAACAGGAATTGCCTTCGGTATGGTAGTCTTCCTCAGCGGATGGATAACTGTCGTATTCGACCCCTCCATCAATGAATCCCTGGGATGGGAATCCATCATAGCAGGTGTCGTCATTGTACTGCTGCTCGTTATATGGAACAGGAAGATCGAAGTGGCTGCCCGTGGTGCATTCGGAGCTTACAAGAAAGATGAAGAAGCAGAGGTGGCAGCTTGATCGATGTAGTTGGAATTATTACAGCAGATTTTCTTAATATAATTTTGATAACCCTCGGTGGTATACTTATTTCAATGGGTGTCCACTTGATACCTGTAGGTGGAGCCCCAGCAGCTATGGCGCAGGCAACCGGTGTAGGTACAGGTACAGTCCAGCTTGCTGCCGGAGCAGGCCTTACGGGGCTTGTGACTGCAGGATTCATGATGAACGTCACTGACAGCATGGCACTCATCCTTGCATCCGGCACAGTCGGTGCTATGATAATGATATCCGTCACAATGCTTGTCGGACAGTGGATCTACGTCTACGGCGTAGGTTGTCCTGCGGCATCCGCAAAGGTCAAGTACGACCCGATAACCAAGGACAGGCAGGATCTCTACGTATCACAGGGTACGGAGGGTCACGGCATACCCACTGCATCCTTCATCAGCGGTGTTATCGGCGCAGCACTTGGCGGACTCGGCGGATCCCTGATATATTACGCCCTGCTCAGCATTGAAAACGGGCTGCCCGAGGCGGATTTCGTCGGAATAGCAAGCATTTTCGCAATTGGTCTTTTCTTCGTTAATGCGGTCATCCCCTCATACAACATAGGAGGAACCATCGAAGGATTCCACGACCCGAAATTCAAGAGATTCCCGAAAGCTGTTATCGCATCCTTTGTTGCAACATTCCTGGCTGCGATCATGGGTGTAGTAGCTATTGGAGGTATGTAAGATGTCAGTAGGCGGAGGAGGCGGAGGAGCCCACGCGGCAATTCCCCAGAACAACTTGATAGCCTTCGGAGTAATAGGCGGCCTTATAGGAATATACGCAGCTTACTTCCTGACTGACATTATAGGACCATCCATGTCATTCCTGGGAGCCCTTGGTGCCCTATGCGGTATCGTGTGGGGCGCTGCAGCAGTCAGAAGGGTTGCAAATTACGGCCTTGGTACCGGCGTACCTTCCATCGGTATGCTTGCACTTGGTATAGGCATAATAGCAGCAACATTCGGTCTTGCAGTCGGTGGAATAGCCGGTCCTGTAATTGCAGTTATTTTCGCATCCCTGATAGGGCTTGTAGTAGGCATCCTTGCAAACAAGGTGCTCAATATGGGCATACCCATAATGGTGCAGTCAATGACAGAGATCGCGGCAGCTGGTGCCATTACCATTATCGGCCTCAGCACTTCCATGATCGGTACGTTCATGTTCTTTGACGAGGTAGTCAATGGCGTGGTCGTTGCACAGGGAGTAGCCACCGGAGTCATGACAACAGGATACATAGCAGTTATTTTCATTGCAGGCGGACTTGCAATTCTGCACCCGTACAATGCAAACCTCGGACCTGATGAAAAACAGGACCGCACACTTGCATGTGCTTTCGAGAAGGGTGCGATAGCAATGATCACTGCAGGAATAGTCGCCACCATTACACCATTTGCATCAGGCTCACTTACAATCCTCATAGGAGTTGCCATATGGTACATATCCTTCAGCGGGTTCTACAAGCGTGTTAAGAGAGATGCATACAGGGTAACAGGTACAGGGCTTCTGCCATCCAAGGAGGAACTGGAATGAGCATGGTTCACGTTGCCCCAGAGGCACACCTCGTACTGGATCCACTCACATCTTTGCTTGCTGCAGAGAGAGAGGATATCATAGCATATTCAATGGATCCCATCATGGCACAGCTTGATGAACTGGATAAGATCGCAGAAGACCTGATAAACTCCCTTTCACCAGACAGGGAATTGCTCAACTCATTCCCGGGACGTGAGAACACATCCATGCAGGCAGGGTTCTATGGGAACGCCTTCTACGGTATTGTAGTTGGGCTGGGAGTTGCAGGACTGTTGCTTCTTGTGATGAGCGCACTTGGAGGCATATAAAATGGTTACAAAAAGAGAGGCAGCCCCTGACTGGCCAATACTCAAGGGAGAGTATGATGTCGGCAACATAAAGAACTGTGTCGCTGTCATCACCTGCGGTTCCCACCTTGCATCCGGACCTCAGCTGGAAGCCGGTGCGGCCATCACAGGTCCCTGTAAGACAGAGAACCTGGGTATTGAGAAGGTCGTTGCACACATCATCTCAAACCCCAACATCAGGTACCTGATAGTGACAGGTGCAGAGGTAAAAGGGCACATCACCGGACAGGCATTCCTGTCCCTGCACCGCAATGGTATAAAGGACAACAGGATAGTCGGTGCAACCGGCGCTATCCCCTACATTGAGAACCTCACCGATGCAGCTATCAAGAGATTCCAGGAACAGGTAGAGGCTATAGACTTTATTGGTACGGAGGATATGAATGCCATCGTTGCCAAGATCAAGGAATACGCTGCAAAGGACCCCGGAGCCTTTGATGCCGACCCGCTGGTGATCGAAGTCGGTGGAGACAAAGAGGAAGAAGGTGCAGAGGCTGGTGGACTTAAGCCAATGGCTGCCGAGCTGGCAACCATAAGGAACAGGATACTGGACATCGACAGGGAAATGATGTACATAGGTAACCTGAACAAGTTCCACTCCGGTGTACACGCAGGCAAGGTGGAAGGGATCATGATAGGTCTTGCCATCACCCTGACACTGCTTGGAATGTTGTTGTTCGGGAGGTAATTGACATGGCAGAAGAAGAATATGGAAAAGGAGTACCGACGGTCATTAATCCACAGATGGGACCCATCGAGTCCGTCATAGAGGACATCCGCTACAGAGCTCAGCTGATAGCCAGGAACCAGAAACTGGATTCAGGAGTATCTGCAACAGGTGTGTCTGGATTCATAGCCGGTTTTGTCTTCATACTGTTCATAGTAGTCATACTTCCGATGTTTATCTGGCAGGTGATGATATGAGCAATGCAAGTGATAAGGTACCAAGCGTTGTAGTCGATCCTGCAGATTTCAGTGCTGTGCTCGACAGGCTCAACAAGATCGATGAGAAGGTAGAGTTCGTAAACAGTGAGATCTCACAGCGTATCGGTAAGAAAGTAGGCAGAGACATAGGCATATTGTACGGAGCAGTAGCCGGGATACTCATATTCCTGGTATATGTTCTGTTCATAGCACCGTACCTGGCAAGCCTAGGGATAAGGATCTAAAACAAGAGGTTATTCATATGTTCAGATTTGACAAGAAACAAGAAGTATTCGAGGTCGGAGGCGTCAAGTTCGGTGGACAGCCCGGCGAATATCCAACTGTGCTTGTAGGAACAATGTTCTACAACAGGCACAAGATCGTGACTGATGAAGACAAGGGTGTTTTCGACAAGGCTGCAGCAGACAAGCTCTGGCAGAACATTGTCGACATGGGAGAGGTCACAGGTAACCCATACGTCAACCAGATCGTGGGTGAGACACCAGAAGCTATCAAGAAGTACATCGACTGGTTCGTCGAGCTTGACGACAAGACACCATTCCTGATAGACTCCTCAGCAGGCGAGGTACGTGCAGCTGCAGCAGAGTATGTGACCGAGATTGGTGTAGCCAAGAGGGCCATCTACAACTCCATCAATGCCAGTGTCCACGCAGACGAGATCACAGCCATCGCAGACAGTGACATCAACTGTTCCATCGTCCTTGCATTCAATGCAACAGACCCCAGCGTAAAAGGAAAGCTTGAGATCCTCGAGACCGGCGGTACCGGACAGAGCAAGGGTATGCTTGAGATCGCAAGGGAATGCGGTATCACAAAGCCCCTTATCGACGTCGCTGCAACCCCTCTGGGAGCAGGTGCAGGCGCATCCATGAGATCCGTAGTAGCCATCAAGGGCCACCTCGGCCTGCCTGTAGGCGGTGGATACCACAACATGGCATCCGCATGGGACTGGATGAAGAACTACAAGAAGAAATTCGAGACAAAGGAAGAGAAGCAGGCAATCTACATGCCTTCAGATATCGGAACAAACCTTGTGCCACAGGTGCTCGGTTCAAACTTCCAGCTGTTCGGACCTATAGAGAACACCGACAAGGTATTCCCTGCAACAGCAATGGTCGATATCATGCTGGCTGAGACTGCAAAGGAACTTGGCCTCGAGGTCAAGGACCCGAACCACCCCATCTTCAAGCTGGTTTAAACCACCAGCTTTTTCCTTTTGTATTTTCTTTTTTGAGATCCTCTTTTCATCAAGGCTGATTCTTTTTCATAATACCCTCTAAGACAGGGATTTGCACGGATGACACAGATTCAGGAAAGAGTGAGTTTAGAAATCCTCTGCCACATAAAACCCGTGTTAAATCTGTATAATATGTGTCCGGACATGGGCCAAGAAAAGAAAGGCAATTAAACCAGCAGGTAATATTCCCACCCATGACCGATGTGATGCTGCTCTGGGACAGCCCCCTGCTTTTTGAGAAACTGTTCGCCGAACATGGCATAAAATGCCAGAGAATTACTGCAGAGACCATTGGCACCCCTTTCCTGCCTCCATGTAAATGCCTGGTGGTCCCCACGGGCTTTGCAAACCCGGCCTATACGAAAGTGCTGGGAGGGCTCAGGCGAAGCAAGAAACAGATAGAGAGGTTCGTAGAGAAGGGCGGGATCGTGCTTGCATTCGGACCAATGGTGGAAGGACATGATTTTGACTGGCTTCCCATGGAACTGAAATACGTGCAGAAGCAGATGTCTGCAGATATCTGCAAGGCTAAGGATGAGTCACAATGCATAGTGGATAAGCTGGAAGGGGTGGAGTTCGATGGTTACTTGAAGAATGCAGAGGGGGATGTGCTGCTCACGGACAAGAAAGGCAGGGCTCTCATGGTAAGCAAAAAAACAGGTGACGGAATGATCATTGTAACAACCATACACGAATTCCCTTCAGGGGATTTCCTGAAGTGGGTGCTGCAGAAAGCAAAAAGCACGAGGCTCTGAGCCAAATGGGAAGAATGGCCTCACTTCTTCCCGAACTTGGAACGCAGTTTCTCAACCTCGTCCGCCGCATCCGGCAGTCTGAGGACAAAGAGCCCGAAGCAGGGCTTGATATACTGGAAGAACAGATCATTTCCTTTTGTGCCAATAGGGATATTGTCTCCCTTAAGGATAACTCCGCGTATGGTATAGCCGCCTCCTACATGGTATACCTCGTCAGAGTTTTCCCTGATAAGTGCTTCACACTGGGCGGGCGTGCCCCCTTTCAGGAGGATCTCGTAAGGCAGGTCGCTTATACAGGCCATTGGTCACTTTCCCTTTTACCTTTGACAATACTATACAATAACTAGGCCGGAAACCTTTATACCACTTTCCACTATCCTGCCTACGATCTTGCCCCCGGTCATGGAAGCAGCCTTCTGTGCCTGTTCAGGAGGCAGTATAATGACAAAGCCCATTCCCATATTGAATGTCCTGTACATTTCCAGGTCATCGACATTGCCTTCTTTCTGCAGGAACTTGAAAATGTCATGAGGCTCCAGAGGATCGTGGAAATCAAATCCAAGGCCGGTCACACGCCTGAGTTTCAGAAGCCCGCTGCCCGTTATGTGAGCAAGCCCGTGGACGTCGCACTCCTTTATGACATCAAGGATCTCCATATAGATGCGCGTGGGTATCAGCAGTTCGTCCCCCAGGGTCGTTGACGGGTTATAAGGGAAAGGATCATGGTATGAATACGAAGAGTTCTCGACGATCTTCCTGACAAGGGTGTACCCATTGCTGTGGACGCCTGCGCTGGGTATGCCTACAATGGCATCTCCCAGGCGGACCTTTTCACCGGTAATGATGTTCTCCTTCCTGACCATTCCCAGGCATGTGCCCGCAAGGTCAAAGCCGTTGATTATATCCGGCAGGGTGGCTGTTTCACCGCCTGCGATGGACATGCGGGAGAACTCTGCTCCTTTCCTGAGGCCTTCACCTATCTGGGATGCAAAATCCTCGTCATGCTCTTCGAGGGCAAGATAGTCCACAAAAGATATGGGCTCAGCACCTATTGCCAGCAGGTCGTTGACATTCATTGCTATGCAGTCGATGCCCACCGTGTTCCAGCGCTTCATCTCGTTGGCTATGAGAACCTTGGAGCCGACCCCGTCGGTGGCAAGTGCCAGTGCATATTCCCCGAAGTCTATAAGACCTGCATAGTGACCTATATCGGTCAGTGGCGCACCGAGTCCCGTACGCTTATAGGTCATGCCCTTAGTGAGGGCCTTGATGGTCTTCTCTTCCTCTTCGATGTCTACTCCTGACTCTGCATAGGTTAGATGTTTATCACTCATTGTTGATCCCTGCATTGGCGGTCCAGTTCGAATTCCCTGTGTAGGACCCTTACAGCCTCAATAGCATCATCCGAGCTGACAGCAAAAGATATGTTGTGCTGGGAAGAGCCCTGGCTGATCATGATAATATTGATGCCTGCCTTTCCAAGAGCATTGAAGACCTTGCCCGCAACACCCGGAATGCCGTCCATGCCTGCGCCTACCACTGCAACTACGCAGACATCCCGGTCATATGCCACATCTCCGACAACATTGTTGCTGAACTCGCGCCTTATGGCCGCTACCGCTCTCTCTAGATGGTCCTCATTAACGATCAGGGTCATGTTGGCCTCAGAGGAACCCTGGCTGATCATTATAATATTAACGCCCTCGCTGGCCAGTGAGGAAAAGACCCTTGCTGCAGTGCCTATGGTGCCCATCATGCCGGCACCTGATATATTGATCAGGGCGACCTTCTTGATCAGGGTCACGGCTTTTACTACGTCTTCCTTCTGCTTCTGCTCGGCAACGATAAGAGTGCCTTCGAACTCAGGATCGAAGGTGTTCTTCACACGTACGGGGATCCTGTGCGTGATAGCAGGCTCTATTGTGCGTGGGTGGAGCACCTTGGCCCCGAAATATGAGAGCTCCATTGCCTCTATATATGATATGAGCGGGATGGACTGGGCCTCCGGGACTATCTTGGGGTCGGTGGTCATTATCCCGTCGACCTCCTTCCAGAGCCATATCTCGTCAGCGTTCACTGCGGCGCCCAGAATGGATGCCGAGAAGTCGGAACCGCTGCGCCCCAAGGTAGTGATTATCTGCTGCTTGTTCTGCGCAATGAAACCCGTGACCACTGGTATGGAGTCCTCAAGCAGGGGGCACAGCTTTTCCTTTATCTGGGAATAGCTCTGTTCGAGGGGCTTTGCATCGCCGTAATTGGAATCAGTGACAATGCCCGCCTCACCGCCGGTCAACGAGACCGAGTTTATTCCCACGGAGCGTATGGAGCCGCTTACAATGGGAGCTGCAAGGCGTTCACCATAGGATGAGATGTAATCAATGGAGCGTGGCGTGAGCTCGCCCAGGTAGCATATGCCGATGAGGGCCTTCTCGAGTTCGTCCAGCCGACAGTCCACCGCTGCGATACACTGGTCCCGTAGAGTCTCGCCGTCCATGGCCACATTTATGGCATCGTAATGTTTCTTTGTTATATCGGCTATGAATTCTTTGACCTGGGTGACCTTTCCGTTTACAGAGACCTCATTTGCCGTGTTGAGCAGGCCATCCGTGACACCGCTAAGAGCCGAGGTTACTGCTATAACTTCGTTACCGCCCTGATGATACCTCTTCAGGAGTTCTGCGACGTGACGGATCTTCTCGCCGTTTGCAACCGACGTACCGCCGAATTTCATTACGATTCTCATAGTTCAACCACGTGTTTTGATCAATACCGCTTTTCGCAGTATAAAGATACGGACTGATATAAAGATTATGAGTAGCAAAAGACGGTAAAGAACCATTAAGAACCTTGGGGTCAATATAACAGGAAGAATGACATCAGAGGACCCGATTTTGCATAGCCGCAATACAGCATTATCATCCTGTGACCCCGGAAGGGAGAAAAGCAGAAGGATATTTCTGGTGATCGCTCTTGCCGTAGTGCTATGGTCCGTATTCCTGTCTCTGTACGATCCTGTGCAGATAGTGAAGATGCTGGGAGTCCGCAATGCTTACATTTTCGTGTTCTTGCTCGCGATGATTGGCGGAGTGTCCCTGTTCACTACCACCCTGTTCTATACCTCGCTGATAGCAATATCCTTTAGCGGGGTCGATCCGGTCTGGCTTTCCCTGTCTGCAAGTACGGGCCTTCTCTCAGGGGATCTTGTAATATACCATCTGTCAAGAACGGGGAGCCAGTGCATTCCTGAAAGATACGGGAGCATCGTAGCCCGTCTGAGGAGGCGGACAGAGAAGTACAGCGATGGGAAAATGATCATACTGATCTTCTTCTACTCCATGACGCCACTCCCCAGTGATGCCATCTCGATAGTGCTCGGGATATCCTCCTTCCCGATAAGGAAAATGGTCCTTCCGTTGATCCTTGGCAAATCCATGCTTATACTGGTCCTCATGGAGCTTGCGATGCTTGGATACAGTTATTTCTGACACCGGGCCTCAGGATGCATATCAGGAGCCTTTCCCATAGGCCAGGTGCATGCAGGTACACCGGACACGACAGCAAAGTAAACATACTTAAGAGAACGTTAATAAGTAATTCCCATTTACTGGAGTCTTAACTGAGGTCAAAACATGAAATATGTAGTACTTATCGGAGACGGCATGGCTGATGAACCCCTTGAGGAACTGAGCGGAAAGACAGTCCTCCAGAAAGCCAACACACCAAACATGGATTATATAGTAAGGAACGGGCGTGCAGGGCTGGCCCGGACAGTGCCTGAAGGACTGCATCCCGGCAGTGATGTTGCCAATATGTCCATCATAGGCTACGATCCGAGAAAATACTACTCCGGCAGGGCACCCCTGGAAGCCGCAAGCATGGGTATCAAAGTTGAAGGAGATGACGTGGCCTTCAGGTGCAATCTCATTACAATAAAGGACGGCCTCATAGCAGATTACAGTTCGGGACATATCACAAACGCCGAGGCAAAGGAGCTTATCGAGGCCGTTGACAAAGAGCTTGGCAGCGAAGCCTTCAGTTTCTATCCCGGGATCAGCTATCGTCACCTGCTGGTGAGCAAGGGTGCGCTTGGAGCTGAGACACTATGTACACCCCCGCATGATGTCATAGACCAGGACAGGCTTCTTCACATGCCAAAGGGAAAGGACAATGAGGTCATGAGCAGGCTCATCGAGGCATCCATGCCGGTACTGGAGAAGCATCCGGTCAATGAGAAGAGGATAAGGGAAGGCAAAAACCCCGGGAACTCCATCTGGCTCTGGGGCCAGGGATTCGCACCGGCATTCCCTCTTTTCAGCGAGCTCTACGGGCTCAGGGGAGCCATAATATCGGCTGTGGACCTTGTGAACGGAATAGGCATATATGCAGGGCTCGACGTGATACAGGTCCCGGGAGCCACAGGCTATCTCGATACCAATTACAAGGGTAAGGGCGAGTACGCAATGAAGGCCCTGGATGACCATGACTTCGTGTTTGTGCATGTGGAGGCGCCGGACGAGGCAGGCCATATGGGTAATATGAAAGCCAAGATACAGGCTATAGAGGATTTTGATGAGAAGGTTGTAGGCACGGTCCTGAAAGCGGCCCTGGATTATCCGGAGGATGTAACTATAATGGTGCTGCCGGACCATCCGACACCTGTTGCCCTGAGAACGCACACATCGGCCCCGATACCCTTTGCAGTCTTCTCCACGGCAGAGAAACAGCCGGATGCTGCACAGGCATTTGATGAGGAGTCGGTAAAGAACGGATCTTTCGGCACAGTATATGCAGCAGACCTGATAGGAATGCTGATCAGATCCGGTCAGCAAACCTGATATAAAAAAGAGAGGGTGAGCCTGCTCCTTTATATTATTCCGGAATTCAGATACTATAGGCTCTGTCTTTGATCAAGTATAAATAAGACCACTCTATAATAGAGATGATGGAAGCTGAGAGTGAAGGCTTCCGCATTAAGACAGGTACCAGGAATAAGGAGTGGACACAATGAGATTTGGACTTACAAAGTGGAGCCCTTCTGCAGTTGACAGGATGGACCCGTTCGAGGAAATGAGAAGCATGCAGGATCGCCTGAACCAGCTCTTCGGTGAAAGCGAGACTGGCGGCGGATGGATGGACATAGATACATTCCGCCCTCTTGCCGATATCAAGGAAAAGGAGAATAACATTATTGTCACTACCGACCTTCCGGGAATCGATAAGAAAGATGTAAATATAGATATCAAGGGTAACAGGCTCTGGATCAGTGCCAATACCCAGAGGGAAAGTGAGGAAGAGAAGGAAGGATACCTCATGAAGGAACGCTCCTTCAAGAGATTTGCACGTTCCTTCAGCCTGCCTGCTTCAGTGACGGAGCAGGGTTCAACTGCGAAGATGGAAGACGGCGTGCTTACCATCACGCTCCCGAAAGCGGAAGAGGAAGAGAAGCACAGGATCATGATAGAATAAGCATCCTGCATTCCGGAAAGCAAGTTTGTTCTTTACCGGATGTTCACTTAAAAGTGGACATATCACTTTCATTTTTTGATCTTGTAAAAATGAGTTATTAACGCGGCATCAGTCAGAGTTATCATCATCCTTTGCTCAGTGGGGGTAACTATCATCATCGCCGCGAGTCCCTTTTATACGATACTATTATTTATTCCTACTCCTGTTTAATCTGCTGAGGAATAGCCCTTGAAGATGGAAGCCTTTACTGTTGAGAACGTACCGCTTATCAGGGCGGGAGATGACATCGCCGCCATCATCTGTGAGAATGCGCAGCTCATGGACAATGATATTATCATTATTGCTTCAACAATAGTCGCAAAAGCCGAAGGCAGGATGTTCAGGCTCGAGGACATAGTACCCGGTGACGAGGCCGGGAGGATAGCACATGAACACCAGACGGACCCCCGCTTTGTACAGGCTGTGCTTGACAGGAGCCGCGACGTGCTGGTCGAGTGGCCCATATTCCTTGTTGAGACAAAGCACGGCCATGTCTGCATAAAGGCAGGTATCGATGCATCCAATGTTGACAGCGGATTCCTTGCAGACCTCCCGGAAGACCCCGACCTGAGTGCTGCAAACATCGGGAAGAGGATGGAGGAGATAACAGGCAGGAAGATCAGTGTCATCATAACCGATACCAACGGCAGGGCATTCAAGATAGGGCAGACAGGCGTTGCAGTGGGCCTTTACCGCATCCACCCCATCAGGAACTGGAAAGGGAAGAAAGACCTTTTCGGTAACATACTGCAGATAACGGAAGAATCGATCGCGGACGAGATCGCGGGCGCAGCTAACCTTCTCATGGGAGAAGGGGATGGTGGCTATCCTGTGGTCGTCCTCAGAGGACTTGAAATGCGCTCTGATGACCCGGCCTCCGTAAAAGAGATGTACAGGGAGAGCGGGCAGGATATTATCAGGAAAGGGCTGCGCAGCCTGAATCATCCCTAAAGGGGGATGCTTACAACTTCCACACCTGCTTCCGCAAAGAAGCCGAGCGCATCCGTATCCGGATAAGGCTGGATGTAGACAACCCTTTTAATATTTGCATTAATGATCATCTTCGCACACAATATACAGGGCTGGTGTGTGCAGTAAAGTGTTGCCGAATCAGTGCTCACTCCATGGAGGGCAGCCTGCAGTATGGCGTTCTGCTCGGCGTGCACTGCCCTGCACTTCTCATGGCGGGTACCTGATGCGATATTGTTCTGTTCCCGTATGCATCCGATATCAAGGCAATGTTCCATGTTGCGCGGCGCACCGTTGTAACCTGTGGACAATATTCTCTTGTCCCTGGCAATAACAGCACCAACCCTGTTCCTCAGGCAGGTGGAACGCTTGGCAACCACTGTAGCGATCTCAAGGAAATACTCGTCAATGCTTGGTCTGTCTGTCATTCGTTCAAAAGAAAACGACAAGTAGTATATATAAGTTGTAGTGTATGAATAGCAACTACTTTATTAGCACCATTTGGGCTGAAAAAGTTTTCCGGAGTATGAAACATGGAAGTCGGTCTGACCGAACGTTTAGATTCGTTTGTTAAAAATCACAGTAACCGCCAGCTTGCGGCACTACCTCTTGCACTTTTCCTCGTATCTGCGCTTATACTTGGAATTACATTTGCAAGCACCGGCGCGCCTGTGAAACTTGGTATGGAGTTCAAGGGAGGAACACAGATATCAGTGGCCACTACCCAGAGTGCCGAAACCCTTGAAGCACAATTTTCCTCTTATCCCATCAGCGATGCCCGTGAGACAGGCTCGCGTGTCGTGATGCAATTCGGGCCCATGAGCAATGAGGAGCAGAACCGGCTCGCAAAGGAAGTGACATCATCCTATACTGAAGTTGAGATAAAACAGATAGGTCCCGTATACGGGGCAAGCCTCCAGAAACAGGCTGTAACAGCCGTGTTCCTTTCATTCGCAGGAATGGCAATTGTGGTCTTCCTGATATTCAGGACCTTCGTGCCGTCCGCTGCCGTGGTATTCTCGGCGATGTCGGATATAATGATAGCTGCCGCGTTCATGAATGTGGCAGGCATAGAACTCTCACTGGGAACAGTTGCCGCACTGCTGATGCTTATCGGTTATTCGGTGGACAGTGACATCCTGCTCACCACAAGGGTGCTCAAAAGACGCGGCACGGTCCAGGAGAACATTTCCAATGCAATGCAGACAGGCATAACAATGACAACAACAACCCTTGCAGCACTTTTCGTGATGTATGTGGTCTCTACGTATTCATATCTTGTCATCCCCTCATTCTCGCAGATCACACTGCTTTCGAACATATCGATAGTATTGATCTTCGGACTTGTGGCTGACATTATAAACACATGGATGCTGAACACATCAATCCTCAGGTGGCACGTAAACCGCCCAAGCCAGAGGGGGAGAAAAGCATGAGAGAAGATGAAGAAAAGCAGAGCCTGTTCAGGGATTTCAGGGTAATAGTGTTCATAATAGCTATACTGGCCTCGATAATCTTCATCCAGCCGGGGTATTCCTCCGGGGAAGGTCTTAACACCGGGCTCAATTACGGGCTTGATCTTGAGGGAGGATCATGGCTGCAGGTCCAGCTTAAGGGAGCAGTTGCCCAGCTTGATGCAGATGCAAACATGTTGTCTGCTGCAGTCCTCGGGAATAAAATCAGTAATAATATCGATATCATAAGCGCAAATGCAGCCAATGGGGAGCTTGCAGTCACCTTTACAACTCCCACGCAGATCACAACCAGCCAGATGGACCAGCTCGGACTGGGCCAATCCACTGTCAAGCGTACGAACAATGTCACCGAGGTTGTGCTGTACACATCCAAACCAGCACTGATCACCTCCTACCTGTCAGATGGCCTGAAGGCGGAGGTCATTCCGGCACTGGCGGATTCAGGTAACGTGGAATATGAGATCAGGACCGCCGTGTCCCAGGAAGATCTGGAAAGGATCATGGCAAATGTGGGCGGGCACATCGTCCGCGGCAGTGACGGCACGCCGGTCTACAGGGAAGGCGTAAGAGCAGGAACACTGGACCTGACAAAGGATATTCTCAGTGATAAGCTCAATACGCTCGGACTTAAGGACATACCTGTCAGGGTCGTCGGTGAGAACTATATCCTCATTGACTTTGCAGGCATGGACCTTGCCACCGCCCAGGACATCGCATCAAAGCCCGGCAAGTTCGAGATAAGGATCGCCACGCAGGGTAATGAAAGCAGGCATGTGCTCTATGGAGATGAGATAGAGAGCGTGGGCATCGCAGGATACAGTGACCAGAGCGGATGGTATACACCCTTCACCTTGAGTGATGCCGGAGCTCTTGCACTCCAGAAGGCAGCCGTCGAAACCGGCGCCACCCGGGACCCGCTGTCCCATAACCTGATAATGTACCTTGATGGCAGCGAAGTATATAGTGCGCCTCTCAGCTCCTCTGCAGCCTCGACCCTTGCCCAGTATCCCATATACTCCTGGCAGGCATCCACGGGAGGGGATGAGGAAAGCAAGGCCAGGGCAGAACAGTTACAGATACACCTGCGTGCAGGCGCCCTTCCGGTAAATGTGGAGATAATCGGCTCCGGACAGGTTGATGCATCCCTCGGAGAGCAGTTCAAGAGCCAGGCAGTGTTTGCCGGGCTGATGACCCTGCTTGCCGTTGCAGCCGTCGTCTACAGGAGATACAGGAAGCCGGAGATACTCCTGCCCATGGTTGCCACATCCGTCAGTGAAGTGATAATGATCCTCGGGTTTGCCGGCGCCATAGGCTGGCAGCTTGACCTTCCGAGCATCGCGGGCATCATAGCGGTCATGGGAACCGGCATAGACCATCTTGTGATCATCACGGATGAGGTGCTCTACGAAGGCAAGCTTCCTCCGAGAAAAGTATATCTGGCCAGGATAACAAAAGCATTTGCCATCATATTCGCTGCAGCAGCCACTACAGTGATAGCAATGTCCCCCCTGGTGGTTATGGGATTCGGCGCCCTCAAGGGTTTCGCGATAACGACCATCGTGGGTGTCCTGATAGGTATACTGATAGCCAGGCCGGTTTACGGCAGGGTCATTCTCAGCGTGCTTGAAGCGAACGCAGCCAGGAACGGGAACAGGGCAGAGTGAAAACGGATAGACCGGGTGAGGAAGATGAAAGACATATGGACGGTAAAGTACAGGCCTTCAAATCTTGACGAGGTACTGGGCAATGAAGAATCCGTAGACATGATACGCAGGCTTGTATGCTCGAAGAATCTCCCTCACCTGGTGCTCCACGGTCCTGAGAACACTGGCAAGTCCTCAGCTGCCTTTGCGATGGCCAGAGAGATATACGGAGAGGATTACGAGCGCAATTTGACCTACTTCAACGCTTCGGATTTCTTTGAGCAGGGCAAGCGTTACCTTGTGAGGGACAAGAGATTCCTGCGCATCATAGGTACTGATGACCCTTCAAAGATACAGAAAAGCGTGATCTCCCTCTTCAAGGAGATAGTCAACGAGTATGCAAGTATGGGCCCCATTGATTCGGATTTCAAGATAATCTTCATTGATAACGCGGAAGCCTTCAACTCCGACGCACAGCATGCCCTGAGGAGGATCATGGAAAAATACACAACCACATGCAGGTTTGTGCTTTCAACCACCCAGCCATCAAAGCTCATCGCACCCCTGAGATCGAGGGGCCTTCAGCTTTTCTTCAGGCACGTGTCGGCAGAGAAACTTGCAGCTTTTATCAGGCAGGTGGCGGACAGCGAAGGTCTGTCGGTCTCAGATGACGGGGTTGATGCACTCGGGTATCATGCAAACGGCAATGTTGCCAGAGCACTGCATACCTTACAGGTGGCGTCCCTGCAGTTTCCTGCCACGGTCATAGGGGCACAGGAGATATACGACTGCACCCTGAAGGAAAGGTCGGAGAATATCACACAACTGTTCCAGGCTGCCGTTGCAAAGGACATCACTGAGGCCCGCAAGGCAATAGATAACCTCATTCTGGAGGACGGCATGTCAGGACAGGAGATCCTGCTGCAGCTGCATGCAATGACGGTATCTTCCAATGAGAGCGAGGAGACCATAGCTGGATGGATGATCAGGATAGCTGATGCAGACCTCTGCATGACAGACGCATCCAGTGAAAGGATACAGCTGGAAAACCTGGTGGCAGGCTTTTGCACGTAACCGGGACAGAGAAGACCACTTGCAATAAATGACTGCGGAACATAGTGATTTTAATAAGGCGTGCCGGGACATCCTTGAGATGGTCATCAGCGGGGAGATCACGGACCTGCGCCAGCTGAACCAGGCAAAGAAGAAAATGGCGAAGAGCTGCAGGCTTGCCAGCCTTCCCAAGAATGCTGACATCATCATGGCAGGCAACGAGGAGGAACAGAGGAAAGTAAGGGATCTGCTGCAACGTAAGCCGGTGCGTACCATTTCCGGGGTTGCGGTCATCGCAGCCATGACATCCCCTGCCCCATGTCCTCACGGGATATGCGTACCCTGTCCGGGGGGACCTGATTCGCAGTTCAACTCTCCCCAGAGCTATATGGGCAGGGAGCCTTCCACTATGCGCGCCATCCAGCATGATTATGATCCTTACAGAATAGTAACATCCAGGCTTGAGCAGCTAAAGGAGATCGGGCACGAGATCAAGAAGGCCGAGCTTATAGTGATGGGAGGCACGTTCTCTGCAAGATCCATAGACTACCAGGAATGGTATGCAAAGCGATGTATCGAGGCAATGAACGATTTTTATGGCACTGAGTGGCGCGGGAAGGTAAACGCTATCGGAGAGGCCTGTCCTTACGTGACCCTGGAAGATGTGCACAGGGCTAACGAGACTGCCGAGGTAAGGAACACGGGAATCACTTTTGAGACCAGGCCCGACTGGGCAAAGCCTGGACATATCGACAGGATGCTTGAGCTTGGGGCCACAAAGGTAGAGATAGGCGTACAGAGCACCTATGACTTCGTACTCTCCCGGATGCGCAGGGGGCATACTGTTGCAGACAGCATTGAGGCCAACAGGCTGCTCAGGGACAGCGGCCTGAAGGTGGGTTTCCATATGATGCCAGGACTTCCGGGAATGGATGAAGAGAGGGAGATCAGGAACTTCGAGAGGCTTTTCTCTGAGCCGGGGTTCATGCCTGACTATCTCAAAATATACCCTACGCTTGTCACAGAAGGCACGGAACTGCACAGAATATGGGAGCAAGGTGAATATAGCCCCATTACCGATGAGGAGGCTGCAGAGCTTCTGGCCCGTATCAAGTCGCTCATACCCAAATGGGTGCGCCTGCAGCGTATCCAGAGGGACATACCGGCCCCCCAGATACTGGCCGGGGTCCGTAAAAGCAATGTAAGGCAGCTTGCACAGGATCATCTTGAACAGCACGGGGGCAGATGCCACTGCATCAGATGTCGTGAGGTAGGACACAATATGCTCAGAGGAAAAGAGCCGGACAGCGAAAATATCGGGATCACCGTTGAGAGTTACGGATGCTGCGGAGGAACGGAGCATTTCATTGCCTTTGAGGACACTGTCCAGGACATACTTATAGGTTTTATGAGACTGCGCTTCCCTAATGCACCGCACCGGGAGGAGCTTGTCAATGCTGCCCTGGGAAGGGAACTGCATGTATATGGCTCCATGGTCTCGGTTGGTGAGAAGGCCGGAAAGTGCGACTGGCAGCACAGGGGATATGGCCGGGAACTGGTTGCCCGTGCAGAGGAGATAGCTTCCGATTCAGGTTACAGCAAACTGGCTATCCTCAGCGGCATAGGAGTAAGAGGCTATTACAGGAAACTGGGCTATGAAACTGATGGTGTATACATGTCAAGGAAACTTGACTAAGCCGTAGTGAAAACATTTATTTCGGTTAAATGTTATGCCTATGATATAATCAGCATTATGTAAAATGCCAGATAAAAACAAAAGGTAAGGTAAATGATTGAAAAAGAGATGATCGAGGAGATACTTCATAACCTTAAAGAGATAAATGCCAAACTGGATAAAATAATACAGAATGGAAACACGGCTTCCCTGAACGAGAAAGTACATTCGAGTGACTCACTGGACGTGATGATGCTTCTTTCCCTGCCTGACCACCTGCGTACTACAGCAACCACCCTCTTTGAGATAGGGCCGGCGACTGCAGAGGATATTGCAGAGGTGACCCGTAAGGAAAGGGCTGTTGAGAGCAATTACCTCAACCAGCTTGTCAGAATGGAACACGTCGAGAAGTACAGAGAAGGAAGAAAAGTATATTTCCATATCAACAGTAAGTTATGTTGATAAGAGGACTGTTCTCTCCATATCCTCTTTTATATGAGAACAGCGCGAATTAAAAGGAAAAGTATTTCTTATAAAAGAGCCAAATTGCTCTAGACTGCGCAGGAGATGACATAAGATGGCGTTCACGATTGCAGTACACTCCGCAAAGGGCGGCACTGGGAAGACCAGTATCGCAGTAAACCTCGCCATAGCTTATGCTCTTGACGGCAGGAAAGTATGCCTGCTGGATATGGATCTAAGGGGACCGTCATTACGCACTTTTTTTGATAACGGTTCATCAGGAGTGTCTTTCTGGGTCAATGACCTGCTTTCAGGAAGGAAAGGAATAAACGAAGTGGTGATGGATACAGGGGCCGGTCTCGGGATGGCAGGAAAGGTCTCAGTGGCCTATTCCAAGGCAGACATATCCGAGATACGTGAGCTTGCAAGCAAAGACAGAAAATGGCAGTCCAATGCACTGAAAAATATAATCGCAGGCAAAAAGGAGCTTATCAGGAGTGGCACGGAAGTGATCATACTTGATACTGGCCCCGGCGTGGAATACGAGTCGATCAATGCCGTCGCAGCCTCCGATCTTGTCCTGATAGTGCACAGTTCTACGAAGGCCTGTTCCGAGTGCACCGAGCAGCTGGTCAACGGAGTATATAAGTCACTCAATAAGAAATGTGCAATAGTTGACAACATGCACCATTGTTCTCTTGACGAGGATACGCTTGATGGGATGCGCTACGGCTTTCCTGTGATCGCAGCAATACCCTGTATATGCGACATCGCAAAAAGGAGCGGCGAGATATTTGTACTTTCAGACCGTGAACACGAGTTCTCACGGGCTATCTGTGACATAAAGGATAAGCTGGAAAGTATCCTGTGATATATAACGCACAATCCTTCGGTACAATATCCTTCAGCGGCCCTTCTGTTCTTCATTCTCAATTATCCTTACTACATCACAGTAAAGATATTCTTCCAGATCTTTTGATCTGAGCCTGTCAACGTCATCCTCCAGATTTTCAGAACACAGGACTATGTCCTTATAGATGGACAGGAAGAAGAATGCTGTGAATGCAGCAGCCATAGCAAGCATGGTGCGTTCTATCGGATATAGCATCAGGACAGAGGAATATGCAGATGCAGGAATGGCGTATATGTAGGAATATGCAATGGAGCCTGCCAGATGGTCCGAAAGGACGCCTAAAAGAGCTGCAAAGAACAAATAGATGAACAGGTATATTTTCGAGTGTACTGATTGAGTAAGATACCTGCCAATAACCAGAAATGCCATGAGTGCGACCAGATGGAACCAAGGGTAGTAGTAGGCCTCCCTGCCGACACCCTGGGATAACCACAGCAATAACAAAGCTCCATAGATACTGACAACCACCCGCTGCTGCCTTTGCATAATCATGCCTGAAACAACGGAGCATAACATTATGAAGAAAGGAGAAAGCATTTTGAAAGCGTTCTTGCTTATGTAACCCGGAGTATTGAGCTCATGCATGAACATCCCGGTGCCTGATACAAGAGCACCCCAGAAAGGGCCGAAAAGCATGCCGTTCAATGAGCCAAAAGCAACTATGGAACTTATCCTTGTTCCTTCTATTCCTACAACGCCTGCCAGGTCCGGTAGATAACTTGAGAAGTAAGTGAGAACTATACCAAATATCAGGTATGTAAACTTGATATTTGCTTTGGGCCATAACTTTACTCCATTCGGCAGCATACAAAAGAGCAGATGCTTTTATATTTATAAATAGGTTTACTTGGAATTTTTTTGTGCGCAAATTATCGTATGCAATCATATCAATAATGGTAAGAGTTAAATACACACTAAGATATTTGTATGCACCACCTTTTATTATATTTGAGACAAACTTAGCAAAGCTTGAAAAGAAAGAGAAATAAAGATGCAATTACTTCGCACATATCTTAAGGTACAACATAAGAATACATGCATATGAAAGGGATATTGACAGTGAGGGACGTCTAAAACAGCATCATAAGGCTGATGCGGATGATTCGTACCAATCAACATTAGTATCTTTCTTATAAGTTATACGATTGAACTAATTTATACTATGACTATAATGTTATATACTTAGCAACGTTTAAATAAAACTTTGTATATACACTAATTTATTACTGAGTAAAGTACTGCACCGGTATTGGCAAAATAGTGGGCGCGTATTTGAACATCTAACAATGAAAAATAAATATGGTGAGAAAACATGAAAATAAGAGTTGTAAGTTCAAAAGACGAAATTAATACCCTTGGACCAAATGAGGAAATAGTACACCTTGCATTCAGGCCTTCAAACACGGATATTTTCTCCCTTGTCATGAAATGCCCCAATGTAAAGGCATTGCACATCCCAAGCTCATACAAGAGGACGATCTCAAACTCAGCCAGGATGTACCTCGAAATGCAGGGAATCGACCTTCTTGAGGGCGATGTCTGGGGACACAGGAAGGACATCAACGAGTACTCCGAGGTTTCACAGAGCGTCTACGACCGTATTGACCAGTACAGGGCAGATGGTCTTTCAGATGATGAGATAGAGGATAAGATGGTCAGGGAAACAAGACTTAGCCCCGACTTTGTCAAGTTCCTTGTCAAGCAGAACAACTGATATAAAAATACTAATACGAGGATTGGAAAGAGATCCTGATTCCCTGAATCAGGCTCCTCCACGCTTCAGTTCTATTCTCAAGTTCCCCGGGAGTTATACTGTTTCTCCGCATACCTGGACAAGCACCCGTCTTGAACGCGGCCGATTGTCCAGGTCAATGAATATTATCTGCTGCCACGTACCGAGCATGATATCCCCGTTTACAACAGGGAAGGACCTGCTCTGCCCAATCAGTGAAGCACGTATGTGGGAATGTCCGTTACCGTCGTGCCATCTCTCATGATGCTTGTAATACATATCCCCGGGAACCAGGCGTTCCAAGGCCTCACGCAGGTCAAAGACAAGACCGGGCTCATACTCAATGGTAGTGATCGCAGCTGTGGAGCCCGGTGCAAAGACAAGCACGATCCCATCCTTTATTCCGGATGAGGCAACGATGCCTGTGACAGGGGAAGTCACATCTATGATATCAGTGTCACCTTTTGTATCAAAGTCCAGATAACCGGTGAATACTACCATTACATCCCACGAGTCATTCCATTCTTGTCAGTTTGAGACCCACCAGGGACACAACGATAATAAAGGCCACCAGCGAGGCAACAAAGCCATATTCCTGTGACTGCGGCATGTTCTGGTGGACCAGAATGAAAAGTGCTGCCAGCAAAGCCACAGAACCTACTGAGGATATGATTTCCATGTTTCTCTTATTCATCGCCTGAATAATTAAAGGATAAAGTACATCAAGTTAACGCAGGGACATAGTGTTTTAAATTATGAGGCTCATCTTATCCCTAAAAAAGCTGGTCTTGCATGACAGAGTTCGAGAGAGTACTTGTTCAGTCGTTTAACACGTTTTTTCAGGAAAAGGACATCAAAGGTATCGCTCACCGCCTGAAGCAGCACAGGTTCACCCCGCAGTTCCTTGACGTGCTTGTGGACTCGCTCGATCCTGACTACTACCTGGGTATCGAATGCAAGAGCATTTCGGTCGACAAGGGTGCAAAGGCACTGTATTTTACCCAGCATTTCACAACCGATAAGAACGGCTCCCACCAGATAGACAGGATATCGGATTTCCTGAAGCGTTCCGGCAGGACAGGATTCCTTGCAGTGGAACTGAAGATGGGAGTCGGGCACTCCAGGGAAGCGTACATTATACCCTGGAACGTGCTTCAAGAAAGATTCCACCAGGATGATGCCACCAAGTTCACTATAGGGGAGATCCAGGAGTTCTGCAGGATCGAAAGAACAGGAAATAAGTATGTCATCGATCCCCAGGGGTGGAAGAGGGGTCCAAGGATATTAGTATGAGGAAAAATGTCTGAAACTATGCTACAGATGACTCAGCGTGCCAGAAGATGCGCAGAGGAGATAAGAAAACATAAAGAGGTCCGGCTTGTATCGCATATTGATGCAGACGGGATCAGTTCTGCCGCCATCACTGCCAGGGCAATGGAAAGGGCAGGGATAGAATACGAGATGCTTTTTGTGAAACAGCTGGATGAAACCATCGTCAGTGAACTGGCAGACAGCAACCCGGAACTTATCATATTCACGGACCTTGGCAGCGGGCAGATCGAGCATATCAGCAGCTATGGACTGCACGCGGTGATCGCGGACCACCACCGCCCCCAAGGAGATACCGAACTGCACCTTAATCCCCACCTCTTCGGGGCAAACGGGTCCTTTGAGATCAGCGGCTCAGGAACTGCTTTCCTGCTTGCGGAACAGCTCGGGAACAACAGGGACCTTGCAGACCTTGCCATCGTTGGGTGCATAGGAGATATGCAGTATCGCAAATTCGGGAAACTGGTGAGCCTCAACCGCGAGATACTTGAGGCTAGCCCTGAGATTATCACTGCAAAGACAGACATATCCCTTTTCGGTAAGCAGACAAGGCCGGTGTATAAGATGCTGCAGTATTCATCCGATCCCTACCTTCCCGGGCTTACAGGCAATGAGGACGCATGCATAGAGTTCCTTAAGAGGATAGGATTCCGCTGTGCTGAGGAAGAGCGGTGGCGCAGGTGGATAGACCTTACAGACGAGGAACGCATAAAGGTGACCTCGTCCCTTCTGCAGTATTCGGTGCAGAACGGCCTCTCGTCCTACAGCGTCAACAGGCTGGTCGGCGAGTGCTACATACTCCTGCACGAGAAAGAAGGAACAGAGATGAGGGATGCCAGTGAGTACGCCACCCTCCTGAATGCAACCGGACGCTACATGAAGGCAGAGATAGGAATGGCGGTTTGCATGGGTGACCGGGAGGAAGCATATGAGGATTCAAAGAGACTCCTGAACGAGCACCGCAAGAACCTTGTTGACGGGCTCAACTTCGTTAAAGAGAACGGGGTCATACAATTATCCCACCTCCAGTACTTTGATGCAGGCAGCGCCATACCCGAGACCATCGTAGGGATAGTTGCAGGCATGAGCCATGCATCCAGTAACCGTTACCTCCCGATCGTTGCCTTTGCGGATAAAGAGGACGGGCACAAGGTCTCAGCAAGAGGTACGCAGGAGCTTGTCAACAGGGGACTTAACCTTTCAGATGCCATAAGCAGGGCGTGCCAGGAAATCGGAGGCGCTGGAGGAGGGCATGACATTGCCGCAGGAGCAACGGTGCCTTTCGGTAAGAAGCAGGAGTTCATCGAGCGCCTGAATGAGCTGATAGCAGCGCAGATATCATCCTGTGCATAGGTGTTAAAGGCGCACTGCAAAAACCATTGTGCTGCCGGGATTACAATTCCCGTATGTGCTTCATCTCACTGAAGCTCATCAGGGTGGACATTGCATTGGTCCTTATGGGAATGCCATGCTCCTGGACAATAGCCATCGGGTTGGTG